>NZ_WBKM01000314.1 GCF_015714725.1 Nostoc sp. WHI | reverse complement strand
AGAGTTTGCAGATAATGTGCTAGTTGATTGGCTCGTGCATTCAACTCTCGGTAAGTGAGTTGTTGGTCTGCAAACACAACTGCCACTGCATCTGGTGTACGTTCCACTTGCTCCTCAAAGAGCTGATGGATGCATCTATCTTGAGGATATTCTGTTTGAGTATCATTCCATTCAAACAGCAATTGCTCCTGTTCCGATGCCGTTAGTAATGGCAATTGCGAAATCGGCTGTTCTGGATGAGCGACAATTCCTGAAAGTAAAGTCTGGAAATGTCCCGTCATCCGGGTGATGGTGTCGGCTTCAAACAAGTCTGTGTTGTATTCCCAAAAACCTACCAATCCATCACCAGTGTCCTCCACCGATAAAGTCAAATCAAAGGCGGAAGTGAAATTTTCTGTCGCCAAGGGACTCAGAGTTAAGCCAGGAAGCGCCATCTCCGCCATAGGAGCATTCTGAAGTGCAAACATCACCTGAAACACAGGTGTATGACTCAAGTTGCGTTCTGGCTGTAAGACCTCAACTAATCCCTCAAAAGGCAAGTCTTGATGAGCATAAGCTGCCAAGGTCATTTCCCGGACTCTTTTGAGTAACTCCTCAAAACTTGGGTTGCCTGAGAGATCAGTACGCAGGACTAATGTATTCACAAAAAAGCCAATTAAGCCTTCAATTTCACTGTAGTTACGGTTCGCAATCGGTGAACCCACCAATATATCTGCTTGTCCTGTGTACCGATAAAGCAAGGTGTCAAAAGCTGCCAACAGCGTCATGAACAAGGTGACTCCTTGTTTTCGACTCAAGTGATTCAGTGCTGAGGTTAACTCAAGTGGTAGTGTAAAGGACTGTTGCCCTCCCCGGAAACTTTGGACAGCAGGTCTGGGTCGGTCTGTGGGTAATTCTAATAATGCTGGTGCTAATGCAAGTTGTTTTTGCCAGTAATCGAGTTGGGACTGTAAGGCAAGTCCTTGCAACCACTGCCTTTGCCAGAGTGCAAAGTCGGCGTATTGGATGGTAAGTTCTGCTAATGGTGAGGGTTGACCTTTAGAAAAGGCGCTGTAGAGGGTGGCGATTTCTTGAACAAACACACCCATTGACCAACCATCTGAAACTATATGGTGCATACAGAACAGTAAAATATGTTCTGTTTGAGATAGTACCAGCAAACTCACCCGCAGTAGCGGTTCTGTGGCTAGGCTAAAGGGTCGTTGGGCTTCATTGATTGCTAATTCTTGAGTTTGATTTTCTTGCTCACTCACAGGCAGATGTTGCCAGTCGATGAGTGTCAGTTGCCAATCACCAGGGGGATGAATTATTTGAATTGCTTGCCCATCTTGGATGCCGAAGTTGGTGCGTAAGGCTTCGTGACGACGGACAATTTCGCTTAGGCTTTGTTCTAAGGCGGCTACATTCAGTTTGCCCTCAAGTCGCACTGCCCCTGGCATATTATAGGCGGCACTGTTTGGCTCTAACTGGTCAAAGAACCACAACCTCTGTTGGGCAAAAGATAGTGGTAATTCTGCATTTCTGGAGACTGGCTCTAGGGGTGGGGCGTTGAGTGATGAGATGTCTTGCTGTAACTGCTGAATATACGGTGACAACTCGGCGATGGTGGCAGCTTCAAATAGGCTACGTACTGGTAATTCGACTTTGAAGATGCTCCGGATTCGTGAGATCAGTTGAGTCCCTAGTAAGGAATGTCCTCCTAGTTCAAAGAAGTTATCGTGAATACCTACTTGCTTTACTCCCAGCACATCTGCCCAAATGTCTGCTAGCATCTGTTCAATCGGAGTACGTGCAGCCACAAAACTGACTTCCAATTCCGGACGTAACTCAGGTACAGGTAAGGCGCGACGGTCTACCTTGCCGTTGGCGGTTAGGGGTAAGTTCTCCAAGAACACGAAGACAGAGGGAATCATGTACTCAGGCAATTTTTCCTTGAGGAATTGTCGCAACTGGGCAATTGTCAGTATTTCCTCCGCATGGGTAATTAAATATGCAACTAAGCGTTTATTGCCAGCTACATCTTCATGGGCTACAACTACTGTCTGCAACACTGCATCATGTTGAGTGAGTACTGTCTCTATCTCTCCCAATTCGATGCGAAAGCCACGGATTTTTACTTGATGGTCAATCCGTCCTAAGTATTCTATATTGCCATCTGCCAGGTAACGCGCTAAGTCTCCAGTTTTATATAGCCGTGCCCCCTCTTTTTGATTAAAGGGATTGGGGATAAATTTCTCTTGTGTTAACTCCGGGCGATTGAGGTAACCTTGTGCTAGTCCATCACCACCGATGTACAATTCACCTGGGACACCAACTGGTACTGGCTGTAAGTTTTGATCTAATAGATAGATTTGGGTATTAGAAATTGGCTGACCTATGGGGATATTTGTAGCTGTTTCAGGTACATCCTCGATTAAAAACCAAGAAGAAAAAGTGGTGCTTTCTGTCGGCCCATAAACATGGAGTAAATGCTGTGGCCCACCATTTTGCAATACCTCTTTTACACATCTAGGATCAATAGCTTCGCCACCAAATAGGAGATATCGCAGGGTGTTAAATGCCTGGGGTACAAAACTAACTAACTGATTAAATAAAGCTGTGGTTAGGAATAAAACACTAATTTCTTGCTCGCGGATATATGCGGCAAATTCTTGAGGTGAAAGGGCTATATTATGCGTCACACCTACCAACCTGGCCCCATTTAAGAGTGCGCCCCAGATTTCAAAGGTAGCAGCATCGAAAGACGCATTCGCAGCTTGGGCAATGCGTAGTTGACCGCCGTAGGCATCACTAGCATCTAACTGTATATAGTTGGTATTAAATACTAGGCGATTAACTGCCCGATGGGGAACAGCTACCCCTTTGGGTTTGCCTGTAGAGCCGGAAGTGTAAATCACATAAGCCAAATTCCCAGCTTGCACAACACTAATGGAATTTTCTTCGCTATTTTGAGAGATTAAATTCCAGTCAGTATCTAAGCAAACCACCCGTGCTTGATGTTGTGGTAGCTTCTCAACTAATCGCTGTTGCGTTAGCAGCACAGATACTTGGGAATCAGACAACATATAGCTCAGACGCTCAGCAGGATAATTGGGATCGAGAGGCACATAAGCTCCACCTGCCTTCAGAATACCCAAAACTCCCACCACCATTTCTAAAGAGCGTTCTACACAAATACCAACCAGCACATCTGGTTTGACACCCAGAGTTTGGAGATAATGTGCTAGTTGATTAGCTCGTGTATTCAACTCTCGGTAAGTGAGTTGTTGGTCTGCAAACACAACTGCCACTGCATCTGGTGTACGTTCCACTTGCTCCTCAAAGAGCTGATGGATGCATCTATCTTGAGGATATTCTGTTTGAGTATCATTCCATTCAAACAGCAATTGCTCCTGTTCCGATGCCGTTAGTAATGGCAATTGCGAAATCGGCTGTTCTGGATGAGCGACAATTCCTGAAAGTAAGGTTTGGAAATGTCCCGTCATCCGGCTAATCGTTGCTGCTTCAAACAAGTCTGTGTTGTATTCCCATGAACCTACCAATCCATCGCCTGTGCTTTCTAAGGTTAAACTCAAATCAAACTTTGCTGTTTGATTCTCTAGTATCAATGAACTCAAAGTCAACTCAGGAAGCACCATCTCTGACATCGGCGCATTTTGAAGTGCAAACATCACCTGAAACACAGGTGTATGACTTAAGTTGCGTTCTGGCTGTAAGACCTCAACTAATCCCTCAAAAGGCAAATCTTGATGAGCATAAGCTGCCAAGGTCATTTCCCGGACTCTTTTGAGTAACTCCCCAAAACTGGGATTGCCTGAGAGATCAGTACGCAGGACTAAGGTATTCACAAAAAAGCCAATTAAGCCTTCAATTTCACTGTAGTTACGGTTAGCAATCGGTGAACCCACCAATATATCTGCTTGTCCTGTGTATCGATAAAGCAAGGTGTCAAAAGCTGCCAACAGCGTCATGAACAAGGTGACTCCTTGTTTTCGACTCAAGTGATTCAGTGCTGAGGTTAACTCAAGTGGTAGTGTAAAGGACTGTTGCCCTCCCCGGAAACTTTGGACAGCAGGTCTGGGTCGGTCTGTGGGTAATTCTAATAATGCTGGTGCTAATGCAAGTTGTTTTTGCCAGTAATCGAGTTGGGACTGTAAGGCAAGTCCTTGCAACCACTGCCTTTGCCAGAGTGCAAAGTCGGCGTATTGGATGGCAAGTTCTGCTAATGGTGAGGGTTGACCTTGAGAAAAGGCGCTGTAGAGGGCGGCGATTTCTTGAACAAACACACCCATTGACCAACCATCTGAGACTATATGGTGCATACAGAACAGTAAGATATGTTCTGTTGGAGATAGCACCAGCAAACTCACCCGCAGTAGCGGTTCTGTGGCTAGGTCAAAGGGTCGTTGGGCTTCATTGATTGCTAATTCTTGAGTTTGATTTTCTTGCTCACTCACAGGCAGATGTTGCCAGTCGATGAGTGTCAGTTGCCAATCACCAGGGGGATGAATTATTTGAATTGCTTGCCCATCTTGGATGCTGAAGTTGGTACGTAAGGCTTCATGACGACGGACAATTTCGCTCAGGCTTTGTTCTAAGGCGGCTACATTCAGTTGACCCTCAAGTCGCACTGCCCCTGGTATATTATGAGAGGCACTGTTTGGCTCTAATTGGTCGAGGAACCACAACCGTTGTTGAGCAAAAGATAGTGAAATTACCTGATCCCTAGAGATTGGTTCAATCGGAGGAATGTTAATTGCATCGTTTATTGAAGGAATCTGCTTCTGCTCTTTTAGCTTTGCTAGCTTTTCAAGAACAACTTTCAGCTTTTCCACAGGGAGATTGTTAAGACGATTTTGCAGGTCACTCATGAAATGAAACTTTTCCTTAATTAGCGCTCTTTTAAAAAACAGAATGGTTTCTGCCATCGATAAGGGGCGATCGCCCGGAAACAGCTTTTATTACTCTAAAAAGTTAATGAAAATAAATATCTCTAAGTTTTATTTGGTGAGAGTAATAGAAGAGGGTTAGTGAAAAATACAATTACAAAGCAAATACTGGTATTTCGTGAGTAATTGCTTTGTTTCTTAATCTAATTACTCATCGATCTCGTGTAAAATTTGCTCTAGCGTGTTGCTTTCTGCTTGCTCAACAAATTGAGTTAGTATCACATCACCCAGTTCGGCAATGGTAGAGTTTTCAAACAGGCTCCGCAATGGTAATTCCACATTGAAAATGCTCCGTACCCGTGAGATAAGTTGGGTCGCTAGCAAGGAATGTCCCCCCAGTTCAAAGAAGTTATCGTGAATACCTACTTGCTCGACTCCTAATACATCTGCCCAGATGTGCACCAGCATCTCTTCGATGGGAGTACGCGGGGCAACAAAATTGACCTCCAGTTCTGGACGCAATTCGGGTGCAGGCAAACCACGGCGGTCTACCTTGCCGTTTGGAGTCAGTGGCAGGGCTGATAAGAACACAAAAGCTGAAGGTATCATGTACTCCGGCAGTTTTCTAGAGAGAAAGCTCCGTAGATCACTGATTGTCGGTGTTTGCCGAGTATGAGACACCAGATAGGCGACTAATCGTTTATTGCTGGGAACGTCTTCACGAACAATGACCACATTCTCTAGCACCTCTGGGTGTTGGCTCAGCGCAGACTCAATTTCTCCGAACTCAATGCGGAAGCCACGTACTTTAACTTGATTATCGATACGTCCCAGGTATTCTATATTGCCATCTGGTAGGTAACGCGCTAGGTCGCCAGTTTTGTAAAGGCAGGTTCCAGGTTGATCACTAAAAGGGTTGGGGATGAATTTTAGAGCGGTCAAGTCTGGACGATGGAAATAGTTTCGAGCTAAGCAAGCACCTCCGATGTGAAGTTCACCAGGAACCCCAACAGGAACCAATTGTAGCGATTGATTCAGAAGATAAATCTGACTATTGGCAATTGGGCGACCAATAGGAGGCAGAAGTACGGAACTACTCACTGGAGTCTTAAGCGTAAAAGCCGTTACCACATGGCTTTCAGAGGGACCATAATGATTGTGCAGTGTACACCCTGGTAATTTTTGCAACCAACTGGCAATGGCTGGTGTAATCTGTAATTGCTCACCAGCGGTAATTAACTCACGCAGATGAGAGGCAACTGCTGATAAACCCTCAGCTGCTTCGGCAAGTTGCTGTAAGGCAATAAAAGGCAAAAACAGCCTTTCCACTGCCTCTGCTTCCAGAAAACTTAACAAAGCTATTGGATCTCGTCGCAAAGTTTCTGAAATCAACACTAATGTTCCGCCAGAACACCAAGTAGAAAAAATTTCTTGGAAGGAGACATCGAAGCTTATGGGTGAAAATTGTAAAGTTTTCGCAACATCAGCTAGCATACTAGTCTGTCGTTGCCAGCAGATCAAATTTACCAGAGCAAGGTGGCTCATAGCCACTCCTTTCGGTTGTCCCGTAGAACCAGAAGTGTAGATTACATAAGCTAAATTCTCTGTCTTCAAGCAACTAAATGAATTTTCCTCACCTCCAGGATAAATTAAGTTCCAATCTATGTCTAGACAGACAACAGGTATTTTCTGTGAGGGAAGTTTATGCACTAACTGCTGTTGGGTCAGCAGCACTTGAACCTGTGCATCTGACAGCATGAATTCCAAACGTTCTTGGGGATAATCCGGGTCAAGAGGCACATATGCTCCACCCGCTTTGAGAATACCCAACAGCCCTACCACCATTTCTAAGGAGCGTTGCACATAGATACCAACTAGCACATCTGCTTCTACACCCAATTGTTGCAGATAGTGCGACAGTTTATTAGCGCGTGCATTCAATTCTCGATAAGTTAATTGTTGGTCTTCAAACACTACTGCGACTGCATCTGGGGTGCGCTCCACCTGCTCCTCAAATAGATGATGGATACACTTGTTTTGGGGATAGTCCGCGTGAGTATTATTCCACTCCCAGAGCAATTGGTGTTGTTCAGACACCTTCAGTAGTGGTAATTGACTCAAGGGCTGGTATGGGTCAGCTATAATCCCCTCAAGTAAAGTTTGGAAATGCCCAAGCATCCGAGTAATTGTAGCTCCTTCAAAGCGGCTAGTATCGTAACTAATATTCAAAGACAATTGCGAGCCGGGGATAGCAATCACTGTCAGGGGATAATTTGTTTGTTCAATGCCACGAACATCAGAGATGCCCAAGCTGCTAATGTGTTGTTGTAAAGAAGCATCTACCGGATAATTCTCAAACACAATAATGCTCTCAAACAAGGGCATTGTGCGAGGCACTTCACTCCAGCCGTGAATCTGTACCAATGGGCTATATGAGTATTGCTCACACTCCACCTGCTGCATCTGTAAATTTTTCAGCCAGGGCAACAGTTTCGTCTCATCAGTCAGGGATACCCGGACTGGTAGGGTGTTGATAAACAGTCCCACCATCGATTCTACCCCTACTAAGACTGGTGGACGACCGGACACAGTAGCACCAAAAACCACATCTTCTTCTCCACTGTAACGGCAAAGTAGCAGCGCCCATGCTCCCTGCACCAAATTGTTCAGCGTTAGTTGTTGCTGTTGTGCAAAAGACTGTAGGGCGACGGTTGCTTCTACCGTCAACTGGATTTTTTGTTCACTGTAGCTTGACTGTTGCTCCCTATTGGTCAGTGCTTTATCTACTGTCAGGGGGGTTGGAGCAGTAAAACCTTGGAGTTTTTGTCGCCAGAAGACTTCTGCTTGCGCTAAGTCCTGCTGTTGTAACCAAGCAATGTAGTGACGGTAGACAACAGTTGGTTGTGAGTAGAAATTTTTACCTTGACAGAATGCTTCATAAAACTCGAAGACTTCTTTGAGAACCAATGGCAAAGACCAACCATCAAGTAGTAAATGGTGATGGCTCCAAACGAACTGATATAAGTCTGTATCTAATTGGATGAGCGTCAAACGCATCAATGGCGGATGAGATAGTTTGAAGCCGCGCTGCTTCTCAGACTCCAGGAAAACCTCTAGTTGCTGTTGCTGCTCCTCAAAAGATAGCTCACGCCAGTCTTTAATCTCCAGAGAAAGTTTTACTTGGCGATATACCACTTGTAGGGGCTGGTCATGGCGCTCCCAAATGAAAGCAGTGCGGAAAACTGAATGCTGAGTTATCACTTGCTGCCAAGCTTGCTCAAAGTTTGCTACTTCTAGGTTGCCTCTCAATGTACAATTCAACTGCTCAAAATACACTCCCGATTCTGGAGCATACAAACTATGAAAGAGCATACCCTGTTGCATGGGAGACAGAGGATAAATGTCCTCTACATTTTTCACCTTGGTTTCACCCAGTTCCTCTTCCCAGTCCAAGTTGACCAATGCTTGATCTAGTTGTGTTTGGCTGATCTTTGCTAAAGGAAAATCAGAAGGGGTATACCCTCCAGCCTCAGGAGATAAACAATGAGCTATCAGCCCCAGCAAAATCTTGACAAATTCTTGGGTGAGATTCTCAATTGTGGTATCTTGATGAAGATTTTTGCTGTACGTCCAATTGATTTGCAGCTGACCGCCGACGATGATAATGTTGATGTCCAGTAGATGGGTGCGCTGACCAAGCAAACTATGTTCTGATCCCACAGGCTCACTAGCTAGTCGAAAATCAGAAGATGTATTCAAAGTTGGGTCAAACTGGCCCAGATAGTTGAAGCTGATCTCAGATACAGGAGATGTGTTGAGTTTGGAGGCAATTTCTCTGTCCCCCCGCAGATAGCGCATTAAGCCGTAGCCAATCCCCTTGTTGGGAATCCGACGCAGTTGCTCTTTGACAGACTTTAAGGCATGACCGGGATCGTTTGTAGCTTCCAATTCTAAAAGTACAGGAAATATCGTTGTAAACCAACCGATAGTGCGTGATAAATTTACATCTTCAAACAAATCTTCTCGCCCGTGACCTTCCAGGTTGAGCAACAGAGAGTGAGTGCCAGTCCATTGATTTATAGCCACCACCAAGGCAGTCAGCAACACGTCGTTAATCTGAGTGTTGTAAGCCTTTGGTACTTCCTGTAACAGCGCATTGGTTTCTGCTTCAGAAAGCGATATTGATACTGTAGAGGCAGATGTAACAGTGTTAGCCCCTTCTGCATAGTCTACTGGTATATGAAGAACTTGCCTGCGCTCTTGGCTGTGCCAATAAGCCAGTTCTGCTAGTGGGGAATCTGATTGTGCATACTCTTGCAGCCGTTCTGCCCAATATTTAAACGATGTAGTCTTGGGCGGTAACTGAATCATCTCGTTGCGACTGATCTGCTGGTAACCTGTTTGTAAGTCTTCTAACAGAATCCGCCAGGAAACGCCATCTACTACTAGGTGATGGATAACTATGAGTAATCGACTCGGTTTGTCAATACCCAGAAAGAAAAAGGCGACTCGCGTTAGCGGTTCTTCTGACAGATTCAGGCTAGCCTGTAGTTTAGATGCGGCAGCTTCAATGGCAGTTGTTTGCTCTGCCTCTGGAAGTGTAGATAAATCTATCTCAGAGAAGAGAAGGGTATCATTAGGGGTAGCGTTAATTTGCTGCCAGCCTTCGCCTTCTTGCACAAATCTCAAGCGCAAAGCATCATGATGCACCAACAACTGCTGCAAAACTTCCTTTAATAGGAATGGCTTCAGGTCTGGCGGCACTGACAGCAGCACTGATTGATTATAATGATGAGGCTGTGGTAGATTCTGCTCAAAAAACCAGTGTTGAATCGGTGTCAGTGGCAATGCTCCGGTGACTAAACCTTGTTCAGCTTGAATCTTCTGGATTGTACCTGAGACTATTGCCAACTGAGCGATCGTCTGATTTCCAAACAACAGTTTTGGGGTTAGCTGAATTCCTGCCTGATTCGCTCTGGCAACAATTTGCAGACTTAGTATAGAATCTCCACCCAGTTCAAAGAAGTTATCGTGAATACCTACTTGCTTTACTCCCAGCACATCTGCCCAAATGTCTGCTAGCATCTGTTCAATCGGAGTACGTGCAGCCACAAAACTGACTTCCAATTCCGGACGTAACTCAGGTACAGGTAAGGCGCGACGGTCTACCTTGCCGTTGGCGGTTAGGGGTAAGTTCTCCAAGAACACGAAGACAGAGGGAATCATGTACTCAGGTAGCTTTGCCTTAAGAAATTGCCGCAACTGGGCAATTGTCGGTATTTGCTCCGCATGGGTAACTAAATATGCAACTAAGCGTTTATTGCCAGCTATATCTTCATGGGCTACAACTACTGTCTGCAACACTGCCTCATTTTGACTCAGTACTGTCTCTATCTCTGCCAATTCGATGCGAAAGCCACGGATTTTTACTTGATGGTCAATTCGTCCTAAGTATTCTATATTGCCATCTGCCAGGTAACGCGCTAAGTCTCCAGTTTTATACAGACGTGCATATGGGTCATTACTAAAGTGATTCGGGATGAATTTCTCATCTGTCAACTCCGGGCGGTTGAGATAACCACGCGCCAGACCAACACCACTAATATGTATTTCCCCTTCCACACCAACAGGTACAGGTTGCAGATAACTGTCGAGGATATATACTTGGGTATTCGCTATTGGACGACCAATATGAAGTTTGCGATCGCCATCAGCCCATTGTGCAACAGTGGCGCAGACAGTAGCTTCTGTTGGTCCATAAGCGTTGAAAAAGCGTCGTCCAACAGACCACTGGCTAATGAGATCAACAGGACAAGTTTCTCCAGCTACAATCATTGTCTGTAATGCTGGGAGTTCTTCCAAGGGCATGACTGCCAATGCTGATGGTGGGAGTGTGACATGGGTGATGCCATAGTCACGTAATAGTTGAATTAAGAAAGAACCAGGGAGTAGAGAGTCTTTTGTACTTAAATACAGCGTTGCTCCTGATTTGAGCGCCATGACAACTTCCCAGATCGAAGCGTCAAAGCTGAAGGAGGCAAACTGAAGAATGCGACTTGAAGTCAGCAAGTCAAACAGTTGAATCTGGGCTTGAGCTAAGTTGCATAGCCCAGAATGAGTAACCATTACGCCCTTGGGTATGCCTGTTGACCCAGAAGTATAAATCACATCTGCCAAATCACTAGGCATGACACCACTGACCAGATTTTCCTGGTTGTGTTGAGTAATGTTTTTCCATGCTTCATCCAGGCATATCACCTGTGCGCTGTGCTCAGGTAGCCTCTTAACTACTTGCTGTTGGGTCACTAGCACTTGAACCTGGGCATCTGACAACATGAAACTCAGGCGTTCTTGGGGATAATCGGGGTCAAGTGGCACATAAGCCCCACCTGCCTTCAGAATACCCAAAACTCCCACTAACATTTCTAAAGAACGTTCTACACAAATACCAACTAGTACATCTGGTTTCACACCCAGAGTTTGCAGATAATGTGCTAGTTGATTGGCTCGTGCATTCAACTCTCGGTAAGTGAGTTGTTGGTCTGCAAACACAACTGCCACTGCATCTGGTGTACGTTCTACTTGCTCCTCAAAGAGCTGATGGATGCATCTATCTTGAGGATATTCTGTTTGAGTATCATTCCATTCAAACAGCAATTGCTCTTGTTCCGATACCGTCAGTAATGGCAATTGCGAAATCGGCTGTTCTGGATGAGCGACAATTCCTGAAAGTAAAGTCTGGAAATGCCCCGTCATCCGGCTAATCGTTGCTGCACCAAACAAGTCTGTGTTGTATTCCCATGAACCTATCAATCCATCGGCTGTGCTTTCTAAGGTTAAAGTCAAATCAAACTTTGCTGTTTGATTCTCTAGTATCAATGAACTCAAAGTCAACTCAGGAAGCGTCATCTCTGACATCGGCGTATTATCCAGCACAAACATCACCTGCAACACAGGTGTATGACTCAAGTTGCGTTCTGGCTGTAAGACCTCAACTAATCCCTCAAAAGGCAAGTCTTGATGAGCATAAGCTGCCAAGGTCATTTCCCGGACTCTTTTGAGTAACTCCTCAAAACTCGGATTGCCTGAGAGATCAGTACGCAGGACTAAGGTATTCACAAAAAAGCCAATTAAGCCTTCAATTTCACTGTAGTTACGGTTCGCAATCGGTGAACCCACCAATATATCTGCTTGTCCTGTGTATCGATAAAGCAAGGTGTCAAAAGCTGCCAACAGCGTCATGAACAAGGTGACTCCTTGTTTTCGACTCAAGTGATTCAGTGCTGAGGTTAACTCAAGTGGTAGTGTAAAGGACTGTTGCCCTCCCCGGAAACTTTGGACAGCAGGTCTGGGTCGGTCTGTGGGTAATTCTAATAATGCTGGTGCTAATGCAAGTTGTTTTTGCCAGTAATCGAGTTGGGACTGTAAGGCAAGTCCTTGCAACCACTGCCTTTGCCAGAGTGCAAAGTCGGCGTATTGGATGG
>NZ_WBKM01000178.1 GCF_015714725.1 Nostoc sp. WHI | reverse complement strand
CCAGTCAGGGTTTTGATGGCTTTGCCTGTGCTGACATCCCAGAGTTTGATCGTCTTGTCATCACTGCCAGAAGCCAGTGTCTGGCCATCTGGGCTGAATCTGACACCCCAGACCGAATTGCTATGCCCTTCTAAGGTATTTACTTCTATAGCGCGGTTTTCTTTCTTCTCCTTTGGCTTTAAATAAACCGCTTGCTGTAAAGTTAACACGGTTTGCATTAGGATATCGCTTCTGTGCTGTGCCCAAATTGTATGCTTGAGTTGGCTACCTGCCTTTAAAGCTGCTATTAAAGCATCTGGATGTTTTTCAGAGACAGCAAAGGCTTCCGAAGAATTATTGATGGCGCTAATTTGATTAACATTTGCCTCTACTGCCCACTGGAATGTTGCTGCTGCTAAAGCAGCAAATCCTAAACCTGCGGCTACGGAACCAAAAAGAGCGCGTTTGAGAAAGTTATTCAGTTTCGTGTCACTCAGTTTTCTTTGTTCTCGTTCCTTTTCCAGTTCCGCCATTACGTGCTTTAACTTCGGTTCTTGTTGCTGGCGGATAAAGTTGGCAATGTAGTCATGTACCAGTTGATAACGGTCAGCCGGGTTTTCTGGTAGCAAAACCACCAAGCCAGATTGGACAAAAATCTCTAACACTAAATCTAATTTACTGATTTCAGAAGCTTGTTCCGCCCTAGCTTCTGATCCCCCCGCCTGTGGCGACCCCCTTAAAAAGGGGGTTAAAGAAATTAAGCCCCCCTTTTTAAGGGGGGTTGGGGGGATCTCCGAGAAGTACGGGAGCAAATCGCGTTCCAACTCAACGCGAGTCTTGAGTGGGCGAGTTCCTTTTTCATCAGTCAGCAAATACAGTAATATTTCTGCTGCTTCATGATTTTCAACACCGCAATCTTTAACAACTTCTTCCAGATAACGCTTAACCAGTTCTTCTTTAGTACCACGCTGCCGATATTCTGCCAGAGTTGTAGTGTTCTCCCTTTGTAATTGCGCCCCCACAACCTGCAACTCAATGGGACGAACTTCACCCAATTCTCCGGCTAAATCTTGCACTAATTGATCAACTAAAGCAGATTCCAAGTGGAAATCAGCATTCTCTGTTAAACGCTGGATAATTGACTTCGCATCAGCAGGTGAGAAATTCCCCAACTTGTAAAGCACATTATTACTGAGAATGTCATTGCCAATAATCTTGAGACTGGGCAAATCATTGCATTCCAGCAAGTAATGGATGTAATCTACCCGCAGCGATAAGATAACTTTCACCGATAGAACATTGAGACACTCTCCTAGAAACTCAAAGAATTGCTTCCTTTGTGCAGGTTTGGTGTAAACAAAGAAAAATTCCTCAAATTGATCAAAAATAAGCACTGTGCGGAGGTTGCGCTGTTCGTTTTTGCGAAGTTGGGAGAGGAGGGAGTGGGGAGTGGGGAGTGGGGAGTTAGGAGTTAGGAGTGAGGAGTTAGGAGTTAAGAGTGAGGAGTGGGGATTTTGAGTATTTGAGGTCGGAGTTTTGAGTTCAGAGGTCGGAGTTTTGAGTTCAGAGGTCGGAGTTTCGAGTTCAAAGGTCGGCGTTCCGAGTTCAAAGGTCGGCGTTCCGAGTTCAAAGGTCGGCGTTCCGAGTTCTGAGGTCGAAGTTCCGAGTTCAAAGGTCGAACTTCCGAGTTCTGAGGTTGAAGTTCCGAGTTCAGAGGTTGAAGTTCCGAGTTCAAAGGTCGAACTTCCGAGTTCTGAGACTGAATGTTGAGGTTCTAACTCTCCCCACTCCCCACTCCCCACTC
>NZ_WBKM01000325.1 GCF_015714725.1 Nostoc sp. WHI | reverse complement strand
TTGTTATTTCGGCGTACCCAGTTGTTATTTCGGCGTACCCAGTTGTTATTTCGGCGTACTCAGTTGTTATTTCGGCGAATCCATTTGTTATTTCGGCGTACCCAGTTGTTATTTCGGCGATCGCTAGTTCAATTCTCATCAAATGAAAGGCGAGCATCATTTCAAGCTATGCGATCGCCCCTGGAGTTAGAAAAGTCTATTTACCAGAGGGAAGCTTTAGTTCTATGCCTAATTTGCTGCCTATTTCCATAACATTGTTTGTAAAGTCTGTCATACCTGCGATCGGGGCAGCGACTAGAGTAACAGCAGTTAGTAAAGCTACTAAACGCTTTTTGAGTTTGGGTAAATTGCGTTCTTTTTCTGGCTTTTGAATTTCTACTTCTACATCATCAATATCAATGATGATGTCGTCGTGGATTTCTGGTGGGAATTGGGCAGCAGTTTGGCGCATGGTGCTGATGATTTGCATTAGTTCTGCTATGCTTGCGCCGCTTGTTTGATTAAGATTGCCTACTGTGGCTTGGGCTTGGTTTTGAGCGACAATTCCAATAGTTGCGTTTTTGAAGTCATTTTGGTTTTTATCACCTGCAACGTTATCACCTGCAACGTTATCGCCTTTGCCGAATTGATGGAAGGTGTTAGACATAGTTTTTAGGGGTTTGTAATGGAGTTTTAGGAGTTGATGGGCTGGTAAAGCTTGCATGGAGTATGTTTGACCGTCATTATCGCTGAATTCTACTTCGTATACTTCGGGGGCGAGGATTTCGACAATAGTTCCAACTTGACCCGCAAGGAGGTTATGTTCGGATAAGGGAGTTTTAAGAGCAACAATATCTAATAAATTGAGTTTGTTTGGGGTGGCAAGCATGGGGATTACCTCAAAATATAGCAACTAACCAGACGGGGAAAATCTTCGGTGGGGCGGACGATCCAAGTTGTGCGAATGTTGGCAGTATTTTGGTTGCGGGTGATGGGAAAATCAACGATGTAGCGTTGACCATATTCATTTAACTGGCTGGGAATTGCTTCATAATTCTGAATCGCATCTTCGATTAGCACTTGCAGAATTTCTGCATCATTGCTATCTAAGTCTAGGATAGCGGCAAATAGTTTGGCCTTGTGCTTTCCGCGATCGTGTTGGGAGTTGAGGGTATAGTTTTGCAATTTGTTGCGATCGATAAACGCTAATTCAAAGTTGGGTAACTTCATCCTGTTTTATTGCCTTCGACCTCATCCCCACCAAAATTATCGCCTTTTCCATATTGATAATAATTGTACTGATTATGAATATCAAACTGTTTTTGCCTTTCTTCCTTGGATTCATAGCCATCTAAAAGTTGACGCAAATCGAGTTTTAATTTTAGTGTGCCGATACTGACTGTGCTGTCACCCATTTCTTCGAGTCCGAGGAGGTGTTTGTAGTCGAGGGGTGGATGTTTGGGATGGTTGGGGACGGGAACCCATTCGGTGATTTCGAGATTGGGGAGACTTTTATGGATTTTTTTGAAGACATCGCGGAGAATGCCGAGAAATAAGCGGCGGGTTTCTTTGCGTCCGCTAATGGTGATGAAGATTTTTTTGTCTTCGGGATCGGCTTTGATCCGAGCGATGTTGTAGATTTCGTTGTTTTCTTGATATTGCAGCATTACGCCACTGCGCCAATAGATTTGGTTATGAATTTTTGCGTGGGTGTTGACAATGAAGCGGGAAATGATGCTTTCGGGAAGAACTTTGTAATGGTATTGAAATTCAAGGGTTTTGCCTTCTAGTTCTGTTTCGTCTGGTTGGTCTTTAGGCAGAAGTCCCGCAATTAGAAATTGTGGTGGTTTACAATCTAATTCAAAGCAAAGCTCAAATTCTTTCATCAGCCCGATCAGATATTTGTGACGCTCGGTGGGGTAGCGCTTTTGATTGAGAATAGAGGCGAGATCATCAGAGGTGAAAATACCTTTGGTTTTAGTTTTGAGGTTTTCATCGCTCAGGAGCGCATAAATGCCTTCTGTCACCCAGTTGGGTTTGAGGACTTTGGTATCTTTGAGGATGGGATGCTCGCGGAAGTTGAGAACTAAGCCGAGTCGATGCAGCAAGTCGATTAGTTGCTCTTGGTTTTGTTCTTCGGGAATTTTGTTTTTGTAGCAGATGCCGATATAGCTACTGTAAGTGATGAAGTCTTCAGTCATGGATTCGAGTTGTTGTTTAACCTCAAACCATGAGAGGGGTAAAAGGTCGTAGACTTCTTTGAGTTTGCCAACTTGCTGGAAAATGGCGGTGCGAAGTTCATCAATGCCGATATTGTCTTGGCAGGAGGTTTCGATAATCGCTCGAATGTTAGAATATTTTTCGCGTAACGCCTTGCGGTTGATGTCGAGGGGTTGTTCGTCTTTTTTGTTGCCAACGATAATCACGGGGGACTCTCCGCCAAAGCTTTCGATTAGTTTCAGCCAATATTCGATGCGGTTTTCTTCTTCGCTGGTGCGACAATTACAGACTAGGAGATAGAGGCTGCGCTTAGTCAGAAAAAACTGATGGGTGGCATGATAAATTTCCTGTCCGCCAAAGTCCCAAACGTTGAGGCGAATGTCTTTGCTATTGACCGGCACGTTCCAAGTTTCTACATTGAGTCCGTCGGTTTGGGCTTGATTTTTATCATATTCATCGTGCATTAGTCGTTTGATGAGGGATGTTTTGCCGACGCTGCCTTGCCCGATGAGCAAGAGTTTGGCTTCGTTGAGTGGACGCACATCACCGCTACGGAGTAATCGCAAGTAATTGAAAATATCTTCAACTGAACCAACATCATCAGAAGATCCTAAAATTTCTGGTGAAATAGGAAGCGGATTTCCCCGTAAATCTAGTGTTTCCAATTTCAACAAACTTTCGATCGCCTCTGGAATCTGGGTTATTTGGTTGTAACTGAGGTCAAGCTGCGTCAGATTGGTTAAATTAGCGATCGCCTCTGGAATCTGGGTTATTTGGTTGCCACTGAGGTCAAGCTGCGTCAGATTGGTTAAATTAGCGATCGCCTCTGGAATCTGGGTTATTTTGTTGCCACCGATGTGAAACCGCGTCAGATTGGTTAAATTAGTGATCGCCTCTGGAATCTGGGTTATTTGGTTGCCACTGAGGTCAAGCTGCGTCAGATTGGTTAAATTAGCGATCGCCTCTG
>NZ_WBKM01000283.1 GCF_015714725.1 Nostoc sp. WHI | reverse complement strand
TGCCCAATGCCCAATGCCCAATGCCCAATGCGCATTGGGCATTGGGCATTGGGCATTGGGCATTGGGCATTGGGCATTGGGCATTGGGCATTGGGCATTGGGTATTAGGTATTGGGCATTGGGCATTGGGCATTGGGCATAGTTATTTCCCTTGTCTCCCTCATCTTCCCCTGCTCCCCTGCTCCCTGCTCCCTGCCTTCTTCACCGCCACCCTAAAAGACGTAATCCAGGCACAATTAGGTAGTAACTCACCCCCAACCATAAGCTGATAAAGAAGCCCACACAACCAAAAAAAGTTAGAGGCAAGTATAACTCTGACCAGCCTGGTTGACTAGAGAATTGGAAGATTGGTGGTGCTAACCTTAAAAGTATCAAAACTGCATAGCCGATCGCACTGCCAAAGCCAGCGAACACAGCGTATATTATGTGATGGCTACGAAGTCCTAAACTCAAAGTGAGTAGGCAAACTGCAACTAAAATCACTGCTACTAAGCCCTCGCCGCTATCTTTTGGTGTGATTAATTGCAAAATCAACCAGCCGAAGCTATAGCTAATCATCCCCATCAGCGACGCTACTAAAAACCGCCGCCGTTGACCAAAACATCCAGATACCGTCAGTCCCCAGGCGGTTCCCCAACCTGCTGCAACGAACACCAAAATATCTGCCCCGAAGACGAGTTGAGTGTTTGGCACTAATTCGTTTAACTGACTCGAAATAAATTCCACAACCTGACGGCCCAAGCTTGTCCGATACGCCAAAATAAAACCAGCGATCGCACCAAAACAAGCGCCGAAACTGGTCAGTATTATCGCCCAAATCGTCGCCAAACAAGCTTGGAAAATTTTGATAATTGCTTGAGCGAAGAAAATAATGGTTTTGTTTACAACTTGGCTAAAGTTAGCTAAAACTTGTTCAATAGCTTGTGTTAGCAGTGTAAATCTCTGAAACGCTTGCCTTGAGGCTTGTTTAACGTTGTCTCGCAGTTGAGAAAACAACCCTGATGGCGGTAATGGTTGAGAAATCTTTGCCAAACGTTTTTGAATTATAGCTGCATTTGCCGGACGCGATCGCACATCCTCCTGCACCATCTCATCGAGTAAATCTGCTAGTTGGGGGTTGACTTTTATCGTAGTTCGCCAGCGCAACTTCCCAGTTTGCTGATCTTCCAACTCTAGTGGATACTTGCCGGTTAGTAGCTCAATCATCGTTCGACCAAGGGCATAAAAATCGGCATTTGGACTGACAATACCTCCAATCACTTGCTCTGGTGGACTATAGCCAGAAGAAAATAACCGGGTGGAACTAGATTGAGAACGTAGCTTTGAGGGGCTAAATTGTTTTGCTCCGCCAAAATCAATTAGTACCAAGCGATCGCCCTCTATTTCCCCTTCAACCGGGGATACAATTAGCGAAGAACCCAGCATTAAATTAGAAGGTTTGATGTCCCGGTGAATAATCTGACGTTTGTGTAATTCTTGTAAAATCTGTACAGTTTGGGCAAACCAGTTTAAAACCAAATCTTCTGGACATCCTTGGGGATACTTTTTTAATATTTCCTCCAAAGTCCGCCCATTGATTTTTTCCATTACCAGACAAGGCAGTTGGTGCGGTTTGGGACTAAACAAATTTATGTGAAAATACCCATCAGCATCAACTTTAGGGACACCCGGATGCTGTAAGCTACATAAAACCGCCGCCTCTTGGGTAAATAATTCTAGTGCCTTTGGCGAATCTTCTACCAACACTTTCAGCACTTTCTCTGTTTGAGTTTTTTCATCCCAAACCGTATAGATTTGAGCAAATCCTCCCGATCCCAACGGCTGAAGTGGGACATAGCGGTCTAACAGCTGGAGCGGTGCGCCACAGCTGTTGCAAAATTTGTTTCCCCAAGGTTGAGGATAAGGACGTTGACAGTCAGGATTTATGCAGTGAACCGCACTCTGAGTGATGTGGGACACAACCGCTACAATACAAAGGCTGACTTGATTTTAGCGTTTCTTTTAAGTTTTCTGATTTTAAAACAGGGAACGATGAGACAGCGCTGCTCATAACTTCGGTGATTCCTCATCTGAACAGGATTTTAGTTTTGAACAGCACTTACGCAAACAATACCCAAAACCCTGAGTTTTAGGTAGGGGCAATTCATGAATTGCCCCTACAGTGTGTAGTTTTGCGTAAGTCCTATTGAAATAAGAGTTGATGTCTTCAAGCCGCACACTCGTGACTTCAAGTCATGAGTTAGGCGCTCTATATTAAGTATGACTTTGTGTTAAAATTGAGAGGTATTCAGCAAATTCAATAAATTGCCATCCATCCAAAAAGCATTTAAAGTTACTCTCATACCCACACACAATCAAGAAGTCTTAATCAATAAGACAATTGGTTGTGCCAGATATGTGTACAACCACTTTTTGGCACTGAAGAAAGAGTTATATGCAAGTGAGGGAAAAACCTTAAACTACAACGCTTGTAGTCAACAGCTAACTATACTCAAGAAAGAAATTGAATGGTTGAAGGAAGTAGATAAGTTTGCCTTACAAAATTCACTCAAGAATTTAGAGACAGCATACAAAAACTTTTTTGCTGACTTAAAGAATATCAAAGGTAAGAAGGGTGTAGGTTTTCCTAAATTTAAAAAGAAGCATGGGTGTAAACAGTCTTACAAAACTAACCTGACTAACGGCAACATTCAGGTAATAGAGAATAAGTGTAAGCTTCCCAAGTTAGGATGGATTAAGTTTCATCAGTCTCAAGACATTACCGGGAAGCTTGTAAACGTTACCGTAACTCGTACTTCATCAGGTAAATATATTGCTAGTATTTTGTGCGAAATAGAGATAGAAAAGTATCCTCAAGTCATACAGAATATTGGACTGGACTTAGGGCTGAAGTCTTACCTGACTACTAGTAATGGCGAGACGGTAGACAACCCCAAGTATTATAGAACTCAAAAAAGGAAGTTACGCTTATGCCACAAAAAACTATCCCGCAGTGTCAAAGGTAGTAGCAACCGAGTCAAAGCGAAAATCAAGCTGGCTCGTACTTATGAACGGATTACGAATTTGAGGGACGACTTTCTGCACAAGCTGTCAACTCGTATAATCAAGGAAAACAGCATTATCTGTATCGAGGATTTACGAGTTGCCAACATGGTAAAGAATCACAACTTGGCAGTGAGCATTTCAGACGCTAGTTGGACTAAGTTCGTGACTATGCTGGAATACAAAGCTTTTTGGCATGACAGAATTGTGCAAAAAGTTGGTACATTTTATTCCTCATCTCAGACTTGTAATTCTTGCAAATCAATCAACCCATTGGTTAAAGACTTAAAGCTGCGTGAATGGTTTTGTCCTAGTTGCGGTAATTACAACCTGAGAGACGTAAACGCAAGTCTAAATATTCTGAGTGAAGGGTTGAGAATTTTGACAGCAGCCGTCGGTGCGCCGGATGCTATATACGCCTGTGGAGAACTTGTAAGACAAGAGAGCAATTCAGGCAGAGATCGTTGAAGCAGGAATCACGCCACTTCTAGTGGTGTGAGGTTCAAAAAACTACAATTTTGACAGAATCTCCGGCAACAACTGGCTGGGAACTTTAGATAAAGCCAGATTTTGTCCTTGTATCCCTAATTCATTATGGAAAGCACGAATTGTTTTCACCATATAACCGAAGGTTGTTTGATAAGCCTCTGGTTGTTTACTTAATCCGTTTAGAGCTTGCAAATGGTAGTCTAATGCTACTTGTAGATGTTGAGAACGGATTGCTTTGTCAACATTGTAAGACTTATCTATTACTAGCTGATAATGTGCCAGTGCCAGGTTATTATAAGAGGCAAACAAATCAAAACTTAAAGGAGTGCCGCTAAGGGAATGAGCCAAAGCTATAGCTTCTTCGTAAGCACTGATACATAATTGCAGATATTTTTGCTGTGCTTCTTTAGTTGTCTGAGATAAATTTGCTAGATGCCAGTAAGCAGTACCCAGATTATTTTGTGTAGCGGCACAAGCGCTAGGAACATTAGCTGGGGTGCGATATTTAAGAGCTTCGTTATAGACATCAATAGCTAGTTGTAAATTTTGGGCAGGTTGTTCGTATTGTGCTAGATTCCAATAGGCAGTACCGATATTGTTTTGAATCATCCCATACTTGAGCGGTTCATGTTCTGGGTTGTAGTGTATAAGTGCTTCGTTGTAAGCTGCGATCGCTTTCTTTAAATGCACAATCGGTTGACTATATTGCCCTAAATGCCAGTAAGCGGTACCCAAATTGTTTTGGCAAGCAGCATACTTTAATGAGTCCATATCGACTGTACGATAGCTGAGTGCTTCGCTGTAAGCTAAAACTGCTTGCTGCCAATTCTCAGCTGGGTTAGAAAAACGAGCTAAATCACCATAAGCCGTCCCCAAATTATTTTGCACACGAGCGTAAGTTTCCGAATTCGTCTCTGGCAAAGTCATCTTTAACGCCAACTGATAAAATTCTATTGCCTGCTCTATGTAAGTTTGTCCTTCCTCAGAATTGGGTGGTGTGCGGTACAGCATCCAGTAAAGTGTACCCAAGTCATTCAAGATATCTGGAAGTTGCGGTGAAGTTTCATCATAACTAATTGCCTCCTGATAAGCAATAATTGCCACCATCAGGTTTTCTAAAGTTGATTCTCCTTGTTCAATGCGAAGGCGGTATAAAGTGCCTAAGCGATGATAAGCTTCTGCCAGTAACTCCCCTGAAGCTTGCTTTTCGTGTAATTCTTCAATTTCCAACAAAATCTGCTGCGGTTGCAAGTAATCCCCTGTATCTTGAGCAATACTTGTGTTGATTGTTGCTATTACTAGCTCCGTTAATTCGCTGCTAATATGAGACAAAGACGACAACGGTTGATTATTACTCCCACTACCAGACCTAATAGTAGATTCTTGCTGTTGTGGCACACTCTTCAATAAATCCGTTGTTGACGGTGAAGCTTCTGGGGTTTTGTGTAGACTATTCCCTTGTGTCTCTGCTAAAAAATCGGAATTATTCTCAAACTTTAACTCCGTGGCTGCGGTTCTGAGTTCTGTTTGGGTAACTGATTCATCTAGAATCGACTGCTCAAGATTTCCTAAATCCAAGCTTCCAGAACGTTTTTCACGTTCTTGATAGCCCGAATTAGGAGTCGCTGGTGTGGGTTCTCCGGCAAATACAAATACGCCAGTCCGACAACGCCAAAACTGTGGTGCTGATTGCTTAATAGCAGATAACCAAGGACGCGGTATCCACAGCAACAAATTAGATTCTAGGAATCGGCTGGATTCTTGTGTAGAGAAATATTGCTCGCTTAAGCGGAGATGGTGCAAAAATAAACGCTGTGTCGCTACTGGTTGCTTGGTTAGCTGTTCCACACCTACAATCTGAAATGCTGGTATTGGAAAGGGTCTTCGTGGCGTATCTTTTAATACTTCAACAATTGGCGGTGGATAATTAGCCAACCATTGATTTATCTGAAATATGGGATTAGGATCGTTTAAACTCAAACGCAATGTGACTAATCGCGGATAAGCTGGAGTGCTGTTTTCCTGGCCATTTGATGGCTGATACAGCACTTGTCCAACAGGATAAGCCAATGTAGAATGCAAACGAGCCGCTACTTGATTTCTCAAGTGTAAATCATCACATACCGCTAAAAAAAGTTGGCGTCGTAGGCTAAGACTTAAGGCAAGTTTTAGGCGCTGGTATACTTGCCGATTCCAAGTAAAATTATCGTTGTATGCAGTATCATTCACGCTCATGGCGGCTAAAGAGCCAAAACACAGTATATATTTATTACCTATCTGAGCAGATCAAAGCGGGTTGAAAATCTCATAATGAAAATGATTTTTAAGTGGATGTAATACTGCTCATGATAAATTGAGCTTTTCAATTTTAATCGGATTCAAGTATATAATTATACTTTGATTGCCAATTCAATTTTAACAAAAACAGAACTTACGCAAACATAGCCGAAAAGAATGATTTTCTTCTTAGGGGCAATACCCTGCGGGAAGCCGCTTCTCTACGTTCGCGCAGCGTGTCGCAGACAGACGCTCCGCGAATGCGTCTACATGAATTGCCTCAGAGTGCGTATAGTTTTGCGTAAGTCCTAAAAAAATAAAAAAGCAGGCCCCTCTTAAAATCGGAACCTGAAAAACTATAAAGATGAAATTTTATTAAAATGTTTTATGCTCAACTGTTCTGGGAAACAAAGAAGGCCACTAAAATTAAGCCGCCAACCAAAGCTGTAGCGACGATTCCTAGTAAAATATAGGTTCGCTTTTGCCCTTGCGTGGGAGGTTCTGCTTGATAAATCTTCGGTTCCTGGGCAAAATTATTTAGACGGCCGCCTTCTTCGTTTGTATAGGGCATGAATTAATTCCTTTATCTTAATTATCCTTGACTTAATGTTACATAAGTACTATGTCCGCTCTCAAGCTGCTAGATAAATCGTTACATTAATAGGCATTGGGCATTGGGCATTGGGAATTAGTTATTCTCCCTTCTCCCCATGCCCCATTCCCTAACTAGTAATTGTCCCAGTTAGTGGTGAACTAGGACTGGCGTAATCTTTGATGGGCATCCTGCCAGCAAGGTATGCTAGGCGACCGGCGACTGTTGCTAAATTCATGGCACGAGCCATTGCTGCTGGGTTTGGAGAAAGAGCGATCGCACTATTAATCAACAAGGCATCTGCTCCCAATTCCATTGCCTGGGCGGCTTGGGAGGGTGAACCAATACCAGCATCTACCACCACTGGCACACCTGCATTTTCGATGATAATTTGGATATTGGCAGTTGTTTTTAGCCCTTGTCCAGAACCAATTGGTGATGCTAAAGGCATTACTGTAGCACAGCCTACATCTTCTAAACGCTTGGCTAACATGGGGTCAGCGTTGATATAGGGCAATACTGCAAAGCCTTCTTTAACTAATTGTTCTGCTGCTTGCAGCGTTTCAATGGGATCGGGGAGTAAATACTTAAGGTCAGGTATTACTTCTAACTTGACAAAATTATTATCTTCTTGCCCCAACAATTTCGCCATCTCTCGCCCCAAACGCGCCACCCGAATCGCCTCTTCAGCAGTTTGGCAACCTGCGGTATTGGGTAACATCCAGATTTTCGTCCAATCTAAGGCTTCAGCTAAACCTTCATGTCCGGGGGCTTTGGTTTGTACCCGTCGTACTGCCACAGTGACAATCTGGCAATCGCTGGCGGCAATACTTTGCTGCATTTCCTCAATGCTGCGATACTTACCAGTTCCCGTCATCAAGCGGGATTGGAAGGTTTTGCCTGCAATAATCAGGGGAGAGTGGGTAGAGACGCGATTAATCGCGTCTGTGGCGATATGATGCCCGTTGGAAAAATTGGCAGAGTGAGTCAGCATTGGGGTGGAGGTAGATAACTTGGACTGGAAGCGCGAATAATTAAAATCAGTAAGTATAGGGTCAGACTTTTGTTCCAAAATTAAATCGGCAATCAATGCGGCTGTTACGGGCGCAAGTAGAATCCCGTTGCGGTAATGACCAGTAGCAAGGGTTAAATTTTGACAATGGCTGGTGCCAAGGATGGGCAACTCATCGGGCGTAGCTGGGCGAAATCCCCACCAAAATTCCTGGATGGGATAATGCTTTAATTGGGGATACAGCCGAATGGCAGCTTGTAGTAATGTTTGAATGCCTTCTGGGGTGTTGTCGGGGGTGAAGCCAACGTCTTCGCTTGTTGCCCCAATAATGAGGCGATCGCGTCTCGGTACGATGTAAATATCCTGCCCAAACAAAACCCGCTTCAAGGGCAATTCCGGCACAAATTCCGGTATCCGCACACTCAGCATTTGTCCTTTTCTAGGGCGTATCGGTAGTGGTAACAACTCATTTGACCAAGCACCGGAAGTTAAAACATAGTGTGCAGCGCGAATTACCCCAGCATTGGTTTGCACGCCAACCACTTGCCCCTGCTGCTGTAAAAATGCTTCTACCGTAATGCCGTCTTTGAGTTCAACACCAACAGAATCAGCCGCCGTCCACAGAACGCGAGCTAGAGCCTTATTATCAACTTGTGCGTCTTCAGGATACCACCAGCCACCAACTACCTCTGTTCCCAATCCTGACTGAGATTGATGAATTGCCTCTTTATCTAACCAGTAAGCCGGAGAAGTCTTTTCCCCCCTGCTCCCC
>NZ_WBKM01000199.1 GCF_015714725.1 Nostoc sp. WHI | reverse complement strand
TGTCAATGGATAGCTGGAAGTTGGGATAATTTTTGTATTTCTATCTTTAATTCCTTTATTAAACCTCAAACTGCTTGATTAATTTTATACTTGCGTTCTCATCTTTAGCTATTGGTTGCTGTAATTGATACTAAATATCAAAGGCTTGTTACAGATATTTTGGGAAATAATCGTCAAATGACTTACTAGCAATCTTTTTGAGATATCTCATCAAGATGAATTCTCCTGCGAATCAATATTTTATTTGTAAATAAAATCACTCCGTACTTGAATATAATTTTTAGCGATCGCACTTTTTTTGTCCGACCTCACAAAATCGCATTGCTCCCCATTGTTATAACTTCCCAGATGTATTTGGTGAATTCTTGCTGATAATGGTTTTTGCCATTTCTAGAAGCCCAAAAACATTAGCTTCCACTGGATTGTCGAGAATTTTGAAACCGTTCTTTTCTAAGAGCTTCTTAAATCCAGGTAAGAGGCAACCTCCACCTATCGCCCAGATTTCATCCCCTTGGTGCTTGGCATCAAGTGTCAAATTCACCACTTTCTTCAAGTATTTTTCATACCAATCTTTCAAACAAGCACTGTATATATCTTTGATATCGATGTCACGGCTGTACTTGGTATGTCCCATTTCCAGACAAAACCGGATCTTGGAAGCATCCCCGATTTTTCCGCCATTTAGATGTTTCATTTTTTGGGAAATATCATCAATGAGAACTTCTACACCGATGGGGTAGGCGGTGTGAACTTCTCGTTTCCCTTGGTTGTAACGAGAATACAGAGTCGTTCCATTGCCAAAGTCTAAAATGGTTAATTTTTTCGGTAGTTGATGCCCAAACAATGCACCCATTCCCTCTAGCACAACTTTCAGCACTTCTACCTTTACATCTGATTGTTTCCCAGCAAGTATTGGCTGATATTCTCCATTTAGTACTTTTTGCAATTCATCAGCCAGAGCAACATCATGTAAGCTGACGACTAATTTTAAGTGCCAAGCCTTACGGTGTGGCAGATGTGCCAACGCACCGAATAATGTCAACAACGCATTATTGACTTTGTTTTCATTATTATCGGTGTTCCGGTCAAAATGATAACCTGTGCGGAAAGCTGATTCTCCAACTGTGTAGGCACTACCGTTAAAAACTACTCGTCCGGGTACATCCTCCATGTCGGCATTGGTTATATAGCTCGGCACACGAACTACTTCAAAGCCATCGACTAAAAGTTTTAGGCTTCCATAACCGTTATCAAAGCCAGCAGGAAAAATTTTTTGCAAGATGTGAATGTTTGACATAGGGATCAAGTCAATACGTTTTGATTTTTGAAAGTTATCTGTTCAGATTATCTAGGGGAGCAGGAAAGCAGGGGAGAGAAGAATAACTTGCTATGAGTCTTTCCCCAGAACTCTGCCCCTTCCTTCTCTAACCTCAAGAGCTTATCATAACCCCTTGGGGGCTAAGTGGGGTATATTTGCTTAGATGACACTTTGTACCCCACTTAGCCCCTAAGAATACTCCATATAGGTGTCAAATTCTCATCGAAGCTCTAAACTATCTTTGGGGTACATATAGCCCCCATATAGCCCCCATCAGCAATTTTTGAAATCTTTTCTATCAACGCAGTAGAAATAAACTTACAAAAAAAGGGGGTGGGGTGTAGAGAAGAAGGAATAAAGAACTTTAGTTGTGGGTCTAAAGCCCACTTAAACAAATATTTGTTTCGAGACGGATAGCGCGAGATACAAAGCATCCTTGCTTCAATCCCGCGTTTCAAAACGTGGGTTCCCTACACCCTCTGAAATGGTTGACTGTTTGATTTATACTTTACTGTCAATGTCTTTGTTATTAAATTAGCTTCCCGTCAGATGTCTAGCCAGAGCTTTGATACAGTTGGAATTTACCTACGAGAAATTGGTCGCTTTCCGAGGCTATTGCCAGAGTAAGAGATTGTCTACACAAGAATTCCAAGGTACGCTCTGCTAATGGACAAGGAATGAAAGCTTTACGAGGTGAGCAAGAGCAAATTAAAGATTATTTGGTTTCTTGAAACCTATTTATATCCAAGGAGAAGGAATCGCTATTGTAGAAAGCACTTCTCCCGTACTCAGTCTAATAGCAGTTTGCTCAGAGTTGGGGCATTGAACTTTAACTTGGATGATTGAAGTCCGTCCATTATATTCTCCAACTACAGGCTCACCCGTAAACTCACAAAGTATCCCCTCTTGGCAGTGTCAGCATTCAAATATAATTCGGCTCACTGCTTTGTCGCAGTCTAGAAATCTCACATATTAAAACCGTTCGGCTGATAATTCTGGTTTGACTCTCCGGGATTCAGGCGAAAGCCATTTGAGTAGTTTAGATAGGCACTCATAGATTACATGGACATCTCCGGTTCAGTAAACTAAGTCAAACGAGATAGTATTAGTCCAACTTTTTCCGAATCTCTTTTGCCTTAGCTTCTAATACAGCCAATAAATCTCTCAGTTGCTCTTGCTGGATATCTTCGACCTTAGTTGCTGAGACATCTCGAATTAGAGAACTGATTTGATGACTTGGTTTAGGTTTTGTTTCAGGAGCATGTTCAGCAATAGTTTGGGCAACTAGAAAACGAGTTTGAGCGACTGTTAGCCTTTCTTGCAAAACTTGTGATGTAGCATCTTGTCGGATTTTCAGAGCTTTAGTTTCCTCAATTTTTAAATTTTTAGAATTTAGTTTTTGGAGTGAACGGGCATGGTTTGCACCAAGTCCTGATTGTCTAATCGCAGTTTTTAAGTCTTCTGAAAGCCGTAAGCAAGGAAAGACATTTGCATCTACTGATGCTGGATTTTGTTGAAAACGTAGTAATAACAGAAGAATACTTTGTTCTATTTCGTCTAAATTAAATGCTTTAATGCCTTCTGACTGCTCTTTTCTAGTTAAAATAACCAATTCAGTTAATTGGGGCAACAGTTTTTTTGCGTTTAATCTAGCTATTGCTCTCCTAAGTGCTCTAACGACTTCTTCCTGTTCAAATTCCAAAGCTAACTTAGCCTGTTGAATCAAACCTTCGGCTAAATCTAGCTCATTCAAGCCTTCTCGGTGAAGACTAGTTAATAAAGTGCGTGCATGTAATTCCTCTTCAGAAAGAACTTTCTGAAGCATCACTGCATCCAATGTTTCAATTTCTGGCTGTAACTCTTCTGCAACTGATCTCCATCTCCGTTCTCCATCAAAAATGAGATTTCCCGGTAGTAAAATAATCGGCTGTTGTTGCCCTTCCTCTCTAATGGAAACAGCCATACTCCGAATACTATCCGAAGTAAATGTTTGCCTTGCTTGTTTCGGATTGGGTCTTACTTCACTATAGTGAATTTTAAAAATTCCAGATGCTTTCAAATGTTCTCGTAGGTCTTCAATAGTTTGATTGAGGAGTGTACGTTCTTCTTCAGCAAGCTTTCCCTGTGCTTGTTCATCTTTTAATCTTGTAATCTCTGCCTGTAAATCTTCTACTCGTTCTTCAAGCCCAAATATCTGTTGTGAATCAGCAGCAGAAGCAAACATTCCAAGTACACTCGGTTTGTTTAATTTTGTCATCGATTAACCTCTTATTAGCTTAAGTTCTTGAACTAGTGCATCAACAATTGGCATAAAATCTCCTCTTGCCTCTTTGCCGGGTCTGTAAATTCCCAGAGGTAGCCCTCTACCAGAAGCATTAAGAATATCCGCTGATTCTCGAATTGGGCTAAAATACTGAATTCCCAAATTTTTACAGACCAGGGGAAGTTCCTCAACAATACTTCTATGCGCTCCCCAATCACTTTTCCAACGAGTAGGAACTATACCTAATATTTTCGGAGTCGGTTTCAATCTCAGCCGCTTGCAGTTGAAATAGTACCACTCAATCATCGCCGCAGCACTTTGAGAAGCCTTGTATTCAGGTTGAATGGGAATTAACACGTGGCTAGAAGCTGCAAGAGCAGTCAGTGGTAAAGGCTCTAATGTTGCAGGACAATCAATAATTACAAAATCGTGAGATAAGGGGTAATCACTCAACCGATCCGCAAGAGTATAAGCTCCACGCAGATCCTTTGAAACTGCCCGAATTGTTTCGTGTAATTCTTTTCCGCCTTTACAAACTTGAATTTTATCAATCTTACCTTGCCAAGCTGTAACTAAGGGCCAGTTCCCATTGAAGTCTGGCTCGTAAACATTAGCCATTGTTCCCTGTGTTTTAAATTCTCCTAATCCGCAAAATAATGTCAATGATTCGTTAGGATCGATGTCTAATAGTGCCACTGAATAGCCACGAACGCCCAACTCATACGCAAGATTGTACGAAATAGTACTTTTCGCTACTCCTCCAGCGTTTGTCTCAATCGAAAGGGTCAAATTGGCAGGCATAATTTTTTCTCTTTCTTGATTACTATATTTCCGACTCCAAGTCATGAGATAACGTTATATCAGTTTGGGCGAATAATTTTGAGATAATGTTATATCATTTTTCCGATTTCTCTAACAAGGATTGCTATCAAAATAGATGATTACTTGCAACGGCTTATGTGAGTTGGGGTAGTAAAAAAGAAGGGGAAACCGCAAGATAAAGGTAACTACACCAAAGCTTGAGGCCTCCCAATGAATATGGTAGACGGTTCGACCCTGTTGACAACAATTTTTGTACTGGTAGATGACTGGTATCAGCAAAAAGGCTATCGTTATGTACTGTTATTGCCAGGTCCATCACCAAGATTCACCGATAGTGAGATGTTAACGTTGTTGGTAGCAATGGATTTTTTCCCATACCCAGGAGAACAGCAGTTTTTAGGTTTCCTCAGAGCAAACTACTTGAGCCTGTTCCCAAAACTGCTAGACCAAAGCCAGTTCAATCGGCGAGCCAGACGTTTGGAAGGAATGCTCGAAGAATTAAGACGTTTCTGGGTTCTGGAATTGGGGGCAATTTTTGAGCGCACCCTGTTGTTAGATACAAAACCAGTACCAGTAGTTGGCTACAAACGAGACAAACGTCAAAGTGATTTTACTGGCAGTGCCGATTATGGCTGGTGTGCCAGTCGAAAAATGAATTACTTTGGCTACAAATTGGTACTCATCAGTACTCTCAACGGCATACCCCTGGTTTACTCTTTAGTACCCGCCAGTACTGATGAACGTCTAGCCGCCGAATCAGTTTTAGAGTGCGTTCGTGGCTGTCGCATCAAGGCTTTCAAAGGATTTATTGGTGGCCAATGGCAGAACGATATTTTCCAAACTACAGGCAATCAGATTTTCACCCCAAAACGAGCTAACCAACTAAAACAACAGCCAAAAGCTTTTGAAGGTTTATTAACCCACATTCCGCACTTCAATAAGTAGCACAAGTAAACTACATGAACAGAAAATGCAAAATTAGAATTTGAATAATCAAGTAACCAGAAAATAAATAAATTATCTACATCAAAATTCCAGCTTTTTTATTGTGTAAAAAAGCTTATTAGACAACAATATTAATTTGAATTATTCAATCAGTTATAGAAAAACAAGACTGAATAATACTAAATTAGAGAGCTAATAACTAAGATAATAAATAATACTTTTGACAAGGTAAAGGTAGGAATTGCAGGATTCGATAACGTGACTCCGTTAAGTTCAGAATCCTACACCAGTCTTGTGTAATCATCAGATGAATCCCTTGAAAGCATTGAAATATCCAACGCATTGTAGGGGATTGGGTGTCTTGCTTCAGTTGATTTTTAACTGTAGCTTTTTGGGTTTTTAAGGCTATTCTTAATTGTCTTTGTCCTAAATTATAAACTAATAGACATAATGAGATTAACATCATCATTGTCTCTACTCTTTCTGGATTCTTCACAAACAGACTATCGGCAAAAAATAACGGGTCTTTGATAAATCTAAATCCTCTTTCTGTTGATTGCTGTTCTTTATAGATTCTGAGGATTTCTGAGGGTTTTAACTCGGCCACCTCTAAAATATTGGTTGCTAAAATAAATCGACCACAAGAGTTTTGATGCTGGGTGATTAATTCCTGATTCTCTGCGAGTCTAGCTGATATTTGATAAACTACTGTTTGCTTTTTATTTAATTTGGAGGTAATTTTTAATTCGGATATTTGATGATATTTTAATTGGCTAGCCAGTTCTTGAATTTTTATTTCAGCTAAAGATGGCTGTGTAAATTCATCTTTGGCTAACTTCACTAGATGTTTGCTGACTTTTAAGAACTCTTCTGAGGTTTTTTGGGTTAATTTCTGGATGTCTGATTTTTTTCTTTCTGCACTTTCAACTAATAACCATCTTTGCTCTATTTCACCATAAGTTACTTTGGACTCTTGATAGCTATATCCTTTTAATTCACTTGGTTTCAGTTCGGTGCTGCTCAATGCTTTTACTAAGTTTTTGGCTTTTTTAATGGTAATGGGGACTCGACTTATCCACTTCATATTCGACATTAATTTTAAATTGCTTTCGCTATA
>NZ_WBKM01000100.1 GCF_015714725.1 Nostoc sp. WHI | reverse complement strand
TACGCATCTCAAAATAAATATTTTTGCTTTTAGGCATAAATAAATTTATTGGCTCTGAAACGAATGGCACTAAGAAAAGCCCAAAGGCCTGTGTCACCTCGTTCCCAGTCTAAGACTGGGAATGTATTCTGAGAGGCTCTGCCTCTCGTCAAGAAAGAGGAGGCGGAGCCTCCCAATATGGATTCCCAGCCTGGAGGCTGGGAACCAGTCAGGGCAAGGACTGTATCTTAACTTAGTGCCATTCGGCTCTGAAACCATGAGTGCAGGGGAAATGAGCGTATCTTTCCCCCCGGCTCCCTGCCTCTTGGTCAGAAATAATGCAAACAAAGGCTTATTTTACAAGCTTTCTTTCCTTCTGCCTTCTTGCAGTAGTGGCTAAAGTCACCCACTCAGGTGAAGGCTATACAGACACGTAATGCGTATTATGAAGTAAGATTAAGTAACTATAAAGCTAATTATGAATTTAATTGTTATTTTGCTAATGAAGATTTAATCCAAAATTTTAAAAACTACGTATTTTTGAGCCAGTGCGTTGGACGGACTCCCCAGATTAAAGCAAGTGTCCTCTAACTAAAGGCTGCTTCCACAAAGCAAGATTTATAGGCTTTTATATATGGCTACGCACATAGAAATTCCAGTTATTGGCAAAGTTAAATATCCATTACGCTGGCTGATGGGGCTGATAGCAGGGAGTGCCTTGGTTGTTGGTACAGTAACAACCTATACCCTGGTGAATCAAGGAACAAACAAAGAAGACATTGCTCGACTAACTGTGCCAGTTGCAGCCAAAAATGTTACCCTGCGGATTACAGCTAGTGGCAAAGTAGTGCCAGTTCAAAGCGTAAATATTAGTCCGAAGAACCCCGGAGTGCTGTCGCAATTATATGTTGAACAAGGCGATCGCATCCAGCAAGGGCAAATTCTCGCCCGTATGGATAGTGCAGGCATTGAGGCTCAAAGGAGTCAGTATCGTGCCAACTTAGTGCAAAGTCAAGCACAGCTAGCCGAAGCCCTTGCTGGGAGTCGTCCTCAAGAAATTGCTCAAGCGAAAGCGCGATTAGCACAATCTCAAGCTCAGTTAGCCGCAGCTCGGGCTGGCAATCGTCCCCAAGAAATTGCTCAATCTCAATCGCAAGTCGATGCGGCTCAAGCAAGGGTGAATTACACCAGTGAACAGGTAAAGCGTTACCAATACCTCTATAAAGAGGGAGCAGAGAATAAACAATTACTCGATCAAGCCGTCAGTGAAGACAAAACTGCTAGAGCTAATTTAGAAGAAGCTAAAAAACGATTTTCATTAGTCAAAAGTGGCACTCGGACTGAAGAAATCGACCAACGCCAAGCTGCTGTTACTGAATCACGAGCAGCATTGATACTTTTGGAAGATGGCACCCGTTCTGAAGAAATTGTCCAGCGTCAAGCTGCTGTTGCAGCTGCTGAGGCGCAATTGAAGGGTGTACAAGTGCAGTTGGATGAGACTATTATTCGCGCTCCCCTTTCGGGAATCGTGACGCAAAAGTATGCAGATCCGGGCGCTTTTGTAACACCCACAACCTCTGCTTCTACTAGCGCCTCGGCAACTTCCAGTTCAATTGTCGCCGTAGCACGCGGTTTAGAAGTATTAGCTCAAGTTCCCGAAGCCGATATTGGCAGAATTAAGTCGGGACAGCAGGTGGAAATTGTTGCTGATGCTTATCCCGATCAAATCTTTAAAGGTCATGTGCGCTTGATTGCTCCAGAAGCAGTGATAGAACAAGGTGTGACATCCTTCCAAGTGCGGGTTGCTCTCGATACTGGCACAGATAAACTGCGTTCTGGCTTAAATGTGGATCTGACTTTTTTGGGCGATCGCGTCAATGATGCCTTAGTGTTACCAACGGTGTCAATCGTCACTGAAAAGGGTAAAACTGGCGTACTTGTACTAGATGAAAATAATAAACCCCAATTCCGCGAAGTTACTGTTGGGGCGCAAATTCAAAACGAAACTCAGATTTTAGGGGGAGTCAAAGAAGGCGATCGCATTTTTGTTAACCCTCCCAAAGATTACAAAATCGATAAGGCAAAAGAACAAGATAATTCGTAATTCGTAATTATTAAGACATGAATTTTTTAGAAAGTGTCCAAATGGCAGGGAAAACCCTACTATCAAATAAACTGCGTAGCGCCCTCACTATGTTGGGTATAGTTATTGGTAATGCCTCCGTGATTGCCATGATTGGTATTGGCGAAGGTGGACAAAAGTTTGTGAATAAACAGCTGGAGTCATTAGGGCCAAATGTACTGTTTGTGATTCCAGGTAATCGAGAAACTCAGCGTATTTCCTTTGAAGTGCCAAGAACTCTGGTGTTACAAGATGCCGATGCGATCGCTTCTCAGGTGCCAACAGTAGTAGGAGTTGCACCTGAGTTAAACAGAAGACAGGTAGTTACCTACCGTAATAAAAACACCGATGTTAACATCATTGGCACAACTCCTAGTTTTCCGGTGGTACGGGAGTTTGAAACTGCTAAAGGCCGGTTTTTCAGCGAGGTAGATATCAAGCGAAGCAACCAAGTCGTTGTATTAGGTGCAGACTTGGCAGAAAAACTATTCGGTAATAGTAACGCCATCGGTCAGCAATTGCGAGTTGGAAATACCAGCTTTCAAGTGATTGGGACGTTAATAGCCAAAGGTTCCAGCGTCGGTGCAGATTATGATGAAGCTGCCTTAATACCAATTACAACCTCAGCAAACCGACTTGTAGGAAGGAATTCTCCCTATGGTATTGCCTTAGATTATCTCGTCGCCGCCGCTCGTGATTCCGAGAGTGTGGATGCAGCAGAATTTCAAATTACTAATTTGCTGCGTCTACGGCACAAAATTAATGGTGAAGATGACTTTACTATCCGCTCTCAAAAGGATGCTTTGCAAACAGTTGGTCAAATTACAGGTGCATTGACAATTATGCTAGCAGCGATCGCTGGGATATCGCTGTTTGTCGGCGGCATCGGCATTATGAATATTATGCTTGTCTCTGTCACCGAACGCACCCAAGAAATCGGATTGCGGAAAGCGATCGGGGCAACTGAGCAAGATATTTTGCTACAATTCATCATTGAAGCAGTAATAGTTTCAGCAGCCGGTGGTCTAGTTGGGACTGCGGTTGGCATCAGTGGCATCCTATTAGTGGGAGCCTTGACTCCCTTAGAAGCGAGTCTTTCTCCTGTAGCGATCGCAATGGCTGTTGGTGTTTCTGGCGGTATTGGTTTATTCTTTGGCGTTGTTCCAGCCCGTCGCGCTGCTAAACTCGATCCGATTGTCGCACTCAGAAGTGCTTAGTGATGAGAACTTGGCAAAGCGTAGCTTAATCCCCTAAATTGATTTGAGATGGGGAGATATTTACTAAGTAATTCACTAAATCACTTTGACTGGAGAAATCCAACAGCGCTTCAGCTAACTCTTCTAGTTGAGTGATTGATAAGGTGCGAATCTGCTGTTCTATTTCAGGCTCAATTGCACCAAACCGGCGTGTCAAAAGACGTAGAATCAATTGTAGTGCCTCCTGTTTCTTCCCTCGTTCTTCTCCCTGTTGCAATCCTTTTTGCAGAATGTCTTGATAAATCACAGATTCTTGCATAATTTCCTCTCTAAAAAGCTGTCTAATCAAATTTTTGTCAAACCGCAAACCAGCTAAAATCTGTACGCAAGCTGATATATTCTGTCGTTCGCCTGTTTCCTCAATCATATCGACACTAGCAGCGACTTGTTCTAATAGTTCTGTGGGTGAGTCGGTTCTCGCCAATGTCGCTAGTGGTAAAAGTGCGGGGTTAGCTAACAGAAGTGTGGGATCTTCCTCCCATAAGCGAATCACTCGATACTCGTGTCTGGTTTTGGTGTCTACATACTGAGTAGTAAAAACAATTTCTGAGGAGGTGGGTTGTAAAAAAATCAACACCTGCTCAATTTCACACCAATATTGTCGTTTCAATCTGATGTAATAATCTAGCATCCGAAAGTCAAGCGGGGGTGTAGATTTTGGGGAAGTTTGAAACTCTAAATGTAGGATTTTGTTGGCGATTTGCAGGAATATTACCGAATCAGCACGAATTGGTTCGAGGGTAAGTTCCGTTTTCAATACTTGGATATCTGAGGTTTCAGATCCAAGTAACCATCTGGCAAAATCGGCAGGGTAGTTTTCGGCAAGGTATTTGCAGGTGTTATCGTAACTCAAGGGCGTAGACGCTTTGCGGCTTGCCGTTAGGCATCGCTTACTAAGTGACTATACAGGACTTACGCAAACAATAGCCGAAAAGAATGATTTTTAGGTAGGGGCAATTCATGAATTGCCCCTACAGCGTGTAGTTTTGCGTAAGTTCTATATATTTATACATTAATTAGCAAGACTGGTGTAATGTACCAAACAAGTGGTAGACCGTTCTTAGCAGAAAATGGGGGGTGCAGAGTGGTTGATGATCAACGCATAGTCAATGCAGAACAGATTCATCCAAGGGACTTTTCCTGGCAATTATGGCCGGTTCTGCCACTGTACCCCTTTGGCAAGCGGCAGACAATCCGCAAAGAAATAGTCAAGGAAACAATCTGGAATTTTGACCAGATTCAGGGCATTTTCTACGTTGTTGTGCCGATTCGCATGACTGTTGTTAAGCTCGAAGCCGGGGGTCTTCTAATCTATGCACCTGTTGCACCTACCCCAGAGTGCATCCGACTTGTCAATGAGTTGGTGGCTGAATACGGTAATATTAAGTACATCATCCTGCCAACTATCTCTGGTCTAGAACACAAGGTTTTTGTCGGCCCCTTCGCTAGATACTTTCCGACTGCACAGGTGTTTGTGACTCCTAATCAGTGGAGTTTCCCGCTAAATCTTCCCCTTAGCTGGCTTGGCTTACCCCCAAAACGGACTCAGATCCTCCCAGAAGATAGTAGCAAAACACCCTTTGCTAACGAGTTTGACTATGCAATGCTAGGCCCCATCGACCTTGGCCCTGGTCGGTTTGCAGAAGTTGCTTTTTTCCACAAGCGATCGCATACTCTTTTAGTAACAGACTGTGTGCTTTCTATTCCAGAAGATCCACCTGCGATCGTTCTATTAGATCCATATCCTTTACTGTTTCATGCCAAGGATCATGTCTCTGACATCATTGCAGATATTCAGGCAAATCGCCGTAAGGGATGGCAGCGCATCTGTTTGTTTGCTTTATACTTTCAACCAAGGGCACTAGATATACCGCAATGGAATCAGGTTTTGCAAAATGCCCTGAAAGCATCAGAACGCTCAAAGAAAGGTTATTTTGGATTGTATCCCTTTAAATGGCAGTCAGATTGGCAGCGATCGTTTGAGGCTCTGCGGGGTGATGGACGTTTGTTTGTCGCACCAATTTTACAGACGTTGATTCTCAACCGTGCACCGCAAGAAACCATCGACTGGGCTGATAAAGTGGCGAGTTGGGACTTTCAGTGGATTATTCCTTGTCACTTTGATTCACCGATTCAAGCCGAGCCGCATCAGTTTCGTCAAGCTTTCTCTTTTTTGGAAAAGCAGACTGCTGTCAATGCGGGTTTGTTCAGCAGTAGCAGCTATCCTTTACCAGAAGAGGATTTTAAAACACTTAGAGTAATCGATGCAGGTTTAAATAAGTTTGGCATTGTGCCGCCAGCAAAGGAGAAGGTGTAGGAAAAACAATAAATAAATCGGAAAGACGCGATAAATCGCCGTCTCTACAATAATCAATCTTTCGTCGTGACGGCGATTTATCACGTCTCTTGCCTTAACCGAACCGTATTGGAAAATGTCCTCCAATTAGCTCCTAGAGCCACCGTCTTAGCCTCAAAAGTTTTAGAAGGTTTGGTGTACGATCCTTTCTTTCTCCAAGAGGGTTGTAAAAACCGACGATCGTATCGATATCGGCATCAGATTCCAAAATCTTGTTGTTCACGAATGATTAAGTATAGCTATATCCGCCGTAGAATGATAGACAAACTAGCCCTGGTAAACAGTAGAAGCCTATGCCACAGGCAATTCTTAACCAAATCCTTAATCAGCTTGAGATACTGGAGCCGGAGGAGCTACAGCAGCTTAATCAGGCTATCCAGAGATATCTTGCTGATCAAAAACAAGTTACTGAACGGACAACATTTCACGAAGCACTGTTAACTTCTGGGTTAGTAAAACAACTCAACCAACCAGCTTATAATCAGCAAACTGAACAGCGACTTATTCAGGTAGAGGGTAAGCCTGTTTCGGAAACAATTATTGAGGAACGCTGCTAGATGGCAGCTTATTATTTAGATAGCAGTGCGCTAGTCAAACGCTACATCACTGAAATAGGTTCAGCATGGGTTTTGAGTTTATTTGACCCGGCACTGAAAAATGATGTACTGATTGCTGCCATTACTAGTGTTGAAATTCTCGCTGCAATTACACGGCGAGCGCGTGGTGGAAGTATCATTGCTATGGATGCGATCGCAGTATGTAATCAGTTCAAAAGTGATCTCCGGTCTGAATACCAAGTTGTCGAAATCACAGAGAACATTATTAACTCTGCAATGGTATTAGCTGAAGCATACGGATTACGAGGCTACGATGCAGTTCAGCTAGGGGCTGGTCGTGCGGTAAATGCCCTCTGCATAGCTAACAGTTTGCCTCTGGTGACTTTTGTATCTGCTGATTACGAGTTGAATGCCGCCGCCGCTCGTGAAGGTCTACTTGTTGAAAACCCCAACAATTACTAATGTTTAATTCCCTTAAACCGTTCTTGCGCCGTCTGAAATGCTTCTTGCATCACCGACTGAATTCGCTGGGGATCGGGTTTTTTGCCCCCCATTAAATCACCAAAGTAAACGCAGGCTGTTTCCCCTAATGACCAAGTATAAGCAGCTGCCCAAGAAGCTGCGATCGCACTCCCAAAACCTGGTATAAATTTAATTAATTCCCGTGCAATGGCCTGTGCTAAAAAACCACCTGCGATCGCACTTACAACACCTCCCGCCTGAGATGGAGTAAGTGTCTGCCCATATAATTTTCCTAACAGACCCACCATCGAAACTTGCAAAGCAGTGAGTACGGGCATTGTGGCAAATGGCAGAGGTACAGCAGCGAGGGTTGCAGACATGATCGCAAATGGCAAAATATAACGGCGTGCAGCATCTCGGTAAAGGTTGCCAATTTGCTTACCAGCTTCTTCTTGATCTAATAGCTGATAAATCGCTTGGGCTTCTGCTTGTGGGAGTAGTTCTGCTAAGGAATCTCGCAGCGCTTCTAAGCCGTAAAATACCGGAGTGTAGCTATCTTCTTCTAAGGTAAAATCAATTAATACAGAGCGATCAGTTATTCCTGCAAAGGCTTGCTGCATTGCGGCAAATGCGCGGTTGACTTCCTCATAATCTGGCGGATAGGCGGGATGATCAACGGTATCAGGAGGATAAACTTCATGCAAGCAGCTAACTATCAACAGACAAGGAATGTTTGGATATTGCTGACGCAACTGTTGAGCAATTTGTCGGAGCGTGTCAGTTGCAAAATCATTGATTTTGACAGTCAGAAGAAGGATTCTGGCGGAACGAGTTTCCTGTTGTAAATCGCCAACTAACTCCTGAATAATTATCTGAGTATCTTGTTTAACATCACCCAAACCTACTGTATCAGTAAAAATCAGTAACGGCAGGTCATTGGAAGGATAGGCATAGCGCTGAGTGTGTTGCGTGTGGGGACGAAATCCCTGACCGACAATTTCGGCAGTAACTCCCGTCAATCCTCGCACGATTGAACTTTTTCCGGCTTGGGGTTTACCAATCAGGAGCGCTTCTGTGGTTGGTAATTCGGCTCGGACTTTCTCTAAAATCTCTGCAACCTGAGTTTCGCTCACACTAAACCAGTCAACAACCGTTTTTGCCAGTTGTTCTACGGGTAGGAGTTGCGTTAAGCGTGTTGTTGCGTTCTTCCAGACACCAGCAATGTTATTTGTCCAGGAATTATCGACCGATTTGGTAGCTGCTCCATCGGTCGGTTCACTCAATTGCTGAGAATTATCTTGCTCAGTCATTTTCATCAAAACGGTAGATACCTGTCTTTAATTCAGGAAACTTCATAGTGTTTAGAATTGAATTGTTGTTAAATCTACAAGAACTATTGACTAATTTTAGATCGATTTTCCAAAGGATAACCAGCACCGTTAGTAGTGTTATGAACTTGGATGATCGCGTTTTTTGATTACATTACCAGAGAATATTCAGCAACTAGCTATGGTTGCGATCGCGTCAATAAAACTTAATTTGCGATAAATGCCGGGTAGATTTGCTAAAATTTGTTGAGAATAACAAGTTTACGAGTCAGAAAGTTGATTTACGAGTCAGAAAGTTGATTTACAAGTCAGAAAGTTGATTTACGAGTCAGAAAGTTGATTTACGAGTCAGAAAGTTGATTTACGAGTCAGAAAGTTGATTTACGAGTCAGAAAGTTAATTTACGAGTCAGAAAGTTAATTTACGATGATTGCAGGCTGGTTGCATTTTATCCTGGCTCAGTTGCAGTTAATCCTGGCTGAATACAGCGATGATTGCAGGTCAGAGGATTTATAATTGCAGGTCACTACATTTAGGCAGCTTCTAACCACGTTCTAATCAATCTAGAGGAGAAATAATGCTGAATAAAAACATCCGCTTATGTCTGCTTTCATTGATGTTATTTCTGCTTAGCTGTGATGGCGATGCTGCTAAATCAACAGATGGCACAACTCAAAGCAATAGCATAAGTGAAGCAAAACAAGTAGAAGGAGAGGAGAGCGTTAATGTGATGATCCGCATCGCTAATCGAAGCACTGTTAAGATGAATAACATAGTGATCCAGTTTCCCAATAAAACTGAAAGGTATAGTCGTATTGCTCCGGGAGAGGTAACGGAATATCGACAAGTGACTGAAGCATACCGCTATGCTCCTGTTGAGGTCTCCATTAATGGGGAGGTTAGAAGAATGATAGCCACCGATTATGTAGGAGAGGAGCAACTTTCCAGTGGAAACTATACATATGCTCTTACCTTTGACCCAAATCAGTCCTCTTTGAATGGCCTTGGTTTTCAATTAGAACGCGACAAGTAAAAGCAAATTTGTTGAAAGATGAATAAACTGACACATTGACTCAATATGATACAAAAATTTACATTTACGTTAAGGCTAAAAACTAAAACTGGCGTAGGTTGGGTTTGTTCCTCAACCCAACATTATCAAGGCTTTGTTGGGTTTCGCTATCGCTCAACTCAACCTACTATTCTTCTTAACCCAAGCGTATTGACTTATAATAATTTTTTTAAACATAAAAAATCCCTACCACTGAACGGTAGGGATTGAAGCTCTATTAAAATTGTTGACCGTCGTCAGTTTTCACTTTTGTAAGTTTACTTGAACTGCTGGTAATAGGTCGTTATTTTCTTCAATCCTAAGCATTCTAATATCTCTTACTGCTACAGGAAACCATATTAATTGTTTAGCTAAATCTTGAACTGCTAGCACACAAGTAACAGCATTTACATTTTCATCTCCAAAGTAAACGCTACCTTGCTGTCTAGCAAAACCGTGTGAAGTTAGTACTTTTTTAATCTCACCATAAGCATTGTTATATGGGTCGCCATAGGACTGTCGTAACAGTTCAATATCCATATCAAAAGCAATTGCGTACACTCTGGTATTCCTATCTGGGAAATTGTTATTGCTTATTGTAGGGTATGAACTGACGTTTAATTTACTGTTCTTACCTACTAAATTACGTGTTGTTTTTGTGTACATATTTTTACTGTAAATACTGTTTAACTCAATTCTACTGAGATAATCCCATATATGACAATTCCCCACAGCGATCGCTATAGCTGAATCAAATCAACGATCGCCTTCACTAATGTCTCTGGATCTACTGGTTTAGAAATATACATTTGAAACCCTGCTGCTAATGCTTGCTGCTGATTCATTTCACCAGCATAAGCCGTCAGAGCGATCGCTGGTACGCATCCTCCTTGTTGAGGCGATCGCGATGTCTACGACGGGCTACGCCTACGCACTTCACGCATCAGCATATAACCGTCTGTCTTTGGCATTCCAATATCACTAATTAAAACATCTGGTATCGACTCAGACAGTGCTTCTAGTGCTTCCTGTGCTGATGCTACGGCGGTTACTTGTACACCGCAGTCTTGCAAAATAAAGGTCACTAAATCGCGGATATCTGTTTCATCGTCCACCACCAAAACTTGAGTGTTTGGCGGTAGTGGGCTGTTAGAGAAAGGTGAAGTCTCATGCATCTCTATAATCTTACGCACGATCGCTAATCCTAAGCCTAGTCCACCATCCCAAAATAGCTAAGTAGCTAAAGAAGGTTTATTTCTTTAGACGCATGAAGGCTGCACCAATCAATAATCCCACAATCTGCCCCAAAAAGACAACAGTTGATTGATTTACGCCAAGGGGGGGAATGTTTAAACTGCCAATACCATAAAATAACTGTTGCACAAACCACCAAAATATATAGAAAACGGCTGGAAGTTGGATAGGGATATAGACGATTATTAGCGGCAAAATGGTATCAATTTTCGCTTTAGGAAACTTCATGACATAAGCTCCTAAAATAGCTGCGATCGCGCCATTTGCTCCAATCAATGGTACTATCAAACTCGGTTCAGCCAGAATTTGTATTACCCCTGTCATTACGCCACTAGCCAGATAAAATCCTAGATAGCGCCTGTGTCCTAGAATATTTTCTACCGTCTTACCAAAAACCCACAAAAATAGCAGATTTCCTAATATTTGACTAAAACTGCCGTGCAGAAATATTCCAAAAAGTAGTGCAAATGCTCGCCAAATTACAATTATCCAAGCAGCATTGTTGAAAAATAGTGCATTTGTAATTGCCCCACTAATCTGTGCTGGAATCAGACCCCAACTATTGACAAAATAGCCCAGTTCGCCACTAAAATCTAGTTTAAGCTCCCATAAAAATACAGCAATGTTAATGCCAATCAGCCAGTAATTAATAATCGGCTGACTCCGACAACGAATATTATCACTAATAGGAATCATATAGATTTGTCATTAGGTATTGGGCATGGGGCATTTAGTTATGCACCTGGTTTTCTGGTTTAATGGGACTAAATCAAAGTTTTTTCGCTAACTGTTTGAGTTCCATAACTCGCAAAAGTTGATTTGCAGACACCAGTAAAGTACCATAGCGATCGCTCTTTATAGCAGAAGTAGTAGAGTTTGAGACAGTTCTACAATAAAAGCAAAGACGTTGAGGTTGAACTAACCTAATGGGTGTACCTGAAACAAACCCAAAGATACCAATGCTTTCACCAAGCTTATACGAAACTGATTTTTACGCTTGGACACAGGAACAAGTAACTTTACTTCGCAATGAGCAGTGGAGTCAGATTGATCTGCAAAATCTGATTGAGGAGATTCAATCTTTGGGTAAACAGCAACGTCAAGAACTGCGAAACCGTATGAGTGTGTTGATTGGACATTTACTAAAATGGCAGTACCAGTCAGGGTGTCGTAGCCGTAGCTGGTTAGCAACACTTCGTATTCAACGCTTAGATATTGCTGAACTGCTCGAAGAAAATCCTAGCCTAAAGCCCTACCTTGAAGAAGCACTTTGCAAAGCCTACGTTAAAGGTGTCGAATTGGCTGTTGGAGAAACAGATTTGCCCAAACGGACTTTTCCGGTAGAGTGTCCTTACAGTTTGGTAGAGATTGTGGACTATGATTTTTACCCCGGTGAACCAAGCAAGCTACTAGATGAATCAGAGCAGTGATTTGAAATTAAAGTAAATCTTCTTCAGATAGTTGGGCTATTTTCATCAAGGCTTTCAAGGTTCCAACTTTCAAATCTTGATTGCGGTGAACAGGAATTGACAGGATTTGTTCTACTTCAAGGTTTTCATAAATATGATGACTGCCAGTAATTCTTTGTAAAACCCAACCTTTTTGCTCCACAATCTTACAAAGTTGCTTGCCAGAAATCGATTTCATACAGCAATTTCGACAACTTGATCTGTTGATTCAATTGCATTACGACTGTTGGCAACTTCAAGCCAACCTTCAATTGCGTCCTTTAAATTAACCATCACCTCTTCTATAGTGTCTCCTTCGGTGATACAACCAGGAAGCGCGGGAACCTCTGCCCAATAACCGCCTTCTTCTGCTGGATGAATGATTGCTCTAATTTTCATGCACTTGTTAACTTAGGTTTTGAGAATATACTAATAACCATACCTGTTTGCTCTTAACTGTGGCGAAGTCGATCGCTTGTTCAAATAGCTCTGTCATGGCTGTCAATCGTTACAAAAGTCATACTTTAAATTATTTCTGCTTGCACTCTTTTTGCGATTGGGGTAATCTCAACCTGAAATGCCATACTTTTGCTGCATTTCTTGGACAAAATCCCCAATGAGGCGAGTTTGACCAGCGTTGAGTTCCTCGAAACCTTGTCCAATACCTGCAATTGTCTCCAACTGATCAATCAGTTGGCGTAATTTGGTAGGATCGATTTTGCCAGGATCTAGAAAGGTGACAAGAACTTGAGAGCGATCGCTAATATCTTGCGGTAGCTGGGTAGACTCAAAGGGCTGGGTCTGGGATTGTCGTCTGCTCAAGTGTCAATCGTCCCGATAAACTTCTCTACGATGCCCTACTCTGACAACGGTTACTACTAAGATATCATCGGAAATATAATATAAAATCCGATAATCGCCTACTCTGATGCGATAACGATTTTCATCATTTTTTAATTTGCCGACACCACCAGGGCGAGGTTCAACAGCTAATTGTTGAATTTTGCTCTCTAGCCTTTCTTGAATATCTACGGGTAACTTTTTGAGTTGTTTAGATGCACTTTTAGAAATTTCTACTCGGTAGCTCATGCAGTTTTTTGCTGATGTTCTGACCAAGTTAAAGTGCCATTTTCTGCGATATCTTTTAATCCCTCTTCAAAGTCTCTTTCGTCGGACTCGTCTTCCTGGTTACAGATTTTTAACAGTGATAAAATTTCTTGTAATGTATCATCATAAGCCAGTTCTAATTGTTCATTAATAGCCTTTATTAAGGCTTGTCTTTTAGTTGTAGTTTCCATGTTTTTACTCTTTTTAACTGCTCGCCAACCTTATTTTACTCTAAAAAAATATTTCACTTTGTTTTCTGGTTTAATGTGACTAAATCCAAGTTTTTTTGCTAGCTGTTTGAGTTCCATAACTCGCAAAAGTTGATTCGCCGACATCAATAAAGTACCATAGCGATCGCTCTCCATAACCGAAGTAGTAGAATTTGAGCAGCAGCAAGTATTCGGCTTCCTGCTGTCAACCGAATCTAGAGCAAAGGCGATTATACTAATTAACTTTTTCGAGTTCAAATTCAAGTTTTAATAGCACCCTATGATAATCTTTGATAGCCTGACGAACTAGATATTCTCTATTATCTTTTTCCCAAGTTTTCAAACCTCTTTCCGAGTAAGGTAAGACAATATTATGCGCGATATTATGCGCGATAGATATCAAGCTCTGGAATTGTTGACCGAGGTCTTTACATTCTGTAGGAGGAGTACCTACATCAGTTGCCTTGAAATAAAGTTTGGTTAATTCTGGCTCAAACTTTGTCATCAGCAATTCTCATTTTGAAAACAAAAGAAGATAAAGTCCTCTTGTTTACATAGAGAACTTCTGTCTAATTATGATTTATTTGAAAGATAATCATAATAATTAACTGAAGAGAAACAATTTTAAAAATCTGCCCATGAAAAAATAGATTTCAACTTATAAATATAGCTGAAATTCCGACCTACTTTGTAAATTCTCTTAATTAATAATCTTTACCTCCTCTCAAAAATTT
>NZ_WBKM01000087.1 GCF_015714725.1 Nostoc sp. WHI | reverse complement strand
GGGGGTAGGCTAGGCATTCTCCCAACAAACGTCATTTTTCAGCAGCCCTACATTTACATTTATGTATGGGGTTTGCTCCCTCTTGCCCCTCTTCTTCCCCCTGCTCTCTTCATTGTTCTCTACCTTCTGCCTTGCCCGTTCGCATAGCGTCGGCTGTATGTAGAAGAAGGGCAGATAAACAAATTAACTGGAAATCAGTCAGGATTATGTCTATTGACATTAAAATTACTGATTTAGCATGAGATGTTGTGGCCAATTATGTGTTATGTCATCCAAATATACTGTTTTAATAATTCTGTCTAAATCTACCTAAAGGTGAATGATATCTTCTTAAAAGCTGTTTGGGAAAGGGGGAGCAGGAGAGCAGAGTTTTTCTGCTTGTTCACGAAGATCAAAGCTTCGTTAATGGAGTTCTGAGGTGGGTTCACGAAGATCAAAGCTTCGTTAATGGAGTTCTGAGGTGGGTTCACGCAGTTCAAAGCCTCATTGAGGAAATATATTTTGGAATGCAACCCAAAATATATCTCCTCTGCCCCTCTGCCTCCCCTACTCCACCCGTTACGTATTACCTTCATGAAACGCATACGTGTAAAAACAGTGCTGTAGGAAGGTTTTCCTCTACTGCTGACTGAGTTCCAAGCTTGAAGTTTTGAGTTTAACGGGTCTGTGCTTGAACGATGAAGTCTGAGGCTATCAAAGTTGGCGCACCACTAAGAGTTGCAAATAAACCGCCACTGCCAAAACCAGCCGCGCTGCCATTTTGATTGTAGAACAACTGCCCACTTACAGCGTCATAGACAATTTTCGCCGTGCTAACCCCTCCTAAATTAGTGATTTTAAAATCACTGGCATTACTAAAACCCGTTCCTGCAACAGAAGCGATCGCACTAAAGGTAGTCTTATCCAGTACAATCTTGTCACCTTGGGAGTGTTTAAAGTCAGCGATCGCATCTATACCAACAGCAGCACTGGCAAAGGGAGCATTGGTATTGTAAAGGAATCTGTCAGCACCCGCGCCACCGACAAGAGTATCATTGCCAGCACCACCAATTAGAGTATCATTACCAGCACCGCCCCGCAGCAGGTCGTTGCCACTATTACCATCAATGATGTCGTTACCTGCCTGACCGTTGATGACATCAGCAGACTTGTCAAAACCTGTGATATGATTATTAAGGTCATTGAGGAAAGTGACGGTGTTTTTGTTGAAAATGCTAGTTTGAGTAGAGTTAGCATCAATCACATCAAAGCTGTCAGCAATACTGCTTTGCCCATCAAATAAGATATTGCCGAGTGCAGGTCTTGAAGAAGTTGCTGGCAGGTTATCCAGGTTTTCTAATTTGAAGTTTTGCAGAGTGACTTTGGTGTTAGCTACATTTTCAAAGGTGACTTCTAAGTTGTTGCCATTTTGAGCTAATTGCAGATTTCGGGCACTTAAGCCACTACCTGTAAATTGCAATGTGTCAACATTAGCAATTACTGCCGCTGATGGGTTTGAGCCTTTACCAACGCCACCAAAATCGGTGATGGTGTCATTGCCATCGCCAGGGCGAATAATAAACTTATCTTTACCGCCGTTGCCTGTGAGAGTATCGTTACCAGCTAAACCATCAATGATGTTGTTGCCAGATGTGCCTAAAAGAGTATCTGTACCTGGAGTTCCCGTCACATTAAGAAGACCGACCCCGATATTTGGCCCCCCAAACAATACATAGCTTTGTCCACCGCCAGAGATACCGTTGGGCGAGGCAAAAGGTGCGCCTATAATCAGGTCGTCAACGCCATCGTTGTTAATATCACCTGCATAACTAACTGAAAGACCTATAGCGCCATCTCCAGGAATGGTGAAGCCATTAGTGCCATTTAAGTCAGAGAGGTTAAGGCTGCCACTATTGCCGATATTGGTTCCCCCAAACACCACATACCCAGCATCAGCTGCGCCAATAATCAAGTCGTCAATACCATCAGCGTTGACATCCCCTGCATTGCTGATTGAGGAGCTTGAGAAACTATTCTCAGTAATGCCGTTAATAACAAAGCCATTAGTGCCATTCAAGTCAGAGAGGTTAAAGATGCCGCTATTGCCGACATTCGTCCCCCCAAACACTACATAGGTTTGTCCAGCTTGAGAGACACCGTTGGCGGGGGCACGAAATGCCCCAATAATCAGATCATCAATGCCATCGTTGTTGATATCCCCCCCATTGCTAACTGAGAAGCCTGAATCGTTACCCGCTGCAATGCCGTTAATGGCGAAGCCATTAGCTCCATTTAAGGAAGAGAGATTGAGGATGCCGCCACTGCCGACATTCGTCGCCCCAAACACCACATAGCTTTGCCCAGCATCTTCTTTGCCGTTCGGGTTGGCCTCATATACCCCAATAATCAGGTCGTCAACGCCATCGTTGTTAATGTCCCCCGCATTGCTGACCGACAAGCTTTCAAAGTTACCAATGCTGGTGCTGGTGATGGTGAAGCCATTACTGCCATCCAGGGATGAAGGGTTGAGAGTGCCGCCACTGCCCACATTTGTCCCCCCAAACACCACATAGCTTTTCCCATATGCCCCAATAATTAAGTCGTCAACACTATCGTTGTTGATGTCCCCCGCATTGCTGACAGACCAGCCTATGGTGTCAGCTTGATTAACACCGGTGATGGTGAAACCATTAATGCCATTCAGTTCAGAGAGGTTAAGAGTGCCGCTGCTGCCAACATTCGTCCCCCCAAATACCACATAGCTTTCCCCAACTTGACCGATGCCGTTACGAAAGGCAAAAGGTGCGCCAATAATCAAGTCATCAATGCCATCGTTGTTGATGTCCCCTGCATTGCTGAGTGATCTGCCTAAAGAATCAAATTCAGCAATGCCCTTGAGAGTAAAGCCATTAGTGCCATTCAGGTCAGAGAGGTTGAAGATGCCGCTATTGCCAACATTCGTTCCCCCAAATACCACATAGCTTTGCCCAGCGAGATCATTACCGTTGGGGGAGGCATTTGGAGCGCCAATAATCAGGTCGTCAATACCATCGTTGTTGATATCTCCTGCATTGCTGACTATGTAGCCTGAACTGCTACTGCTATCAAAGCCGTTGATAACGAAGCCATTAGTGCCATTCAAGTCAGAAATATCAAATGATGAATTAGCCATGATTTTCTCCTATGTTTGTTTTTTGTTCGTCAGGGAGTGGGTTTCAGGGTTCTAAACTTGAAGTTCTGTGTTTCAAACTGAAACTATTGTTATGAACTGCGAAGTAGAAATTGTTCGATCGCTATTTCTAAAAAATGTCTCAACACAAATCAGTACAACTACGGGCTTTTATATGGAATTACTTAATCAGGAAAAGTGCGATGTCTACGACGGGCTACGCCTACGCTAACTATTTACTAGCTACATTTCTGCTTGTTAGTCTATATTGCTTTTCCAACTGTCACAATCGGTTATTTCTGAACTTTAAGAAAAACACACATACTATTTATACAAAAAATATTTTTTATAGTGCATAGATACTTAAAAAATGCGCTTTTATATGGAATTTCTTAATCAAAGAATACGCAGTAGGGGCGAACAATGTTATGCCCCTACCACAGCAACCAGTATTAACCTTTTTTAATCACTGTTTGATAGCGACCTAACGCAATTAAAGGAAAGTATTGTTGATAAAGGTGATACTTGAGATAAAAATGGCCAGGGAAACCAGTCCCGGTAAAGTCGGACTCAAACCAAGTACCATCCGGCTTTTGAGTTACTACAAGGTAGTTAATTCCCTGCTCAATGGCATCAAGAGCTAATTTACCCGTTGCTTCACCTGCTGCTATTAACCCAATTAAAGCCCAAGCGGTTTGAGATGCAGTACTATTTCCTTGTCCTTTGAGGCTGGGATCATCATAGCTGCGGCAAGTCTCGCCCCAACCACCATCTGGGTTTTGACATCCTACTAACCAAGCGGCTCCCCGTTCTATACTAAGTTTATGCCTTTGAGGATCAATTAACGCTAAGGCTGAAAGGACGCTGCTAGTACCGTAAATATAATTTACACCCCAACGCCCAAACCAACAGCCTTCGGTTTCTTGTTCATGCTGAAGATAAGTAAGCGATCGCTCTAAATTATAAGTGTCAATTGACAGGTCGCAACCACCAAGCATTTCTAGAACCCTAGCAGTAACATCTGCGGTGTTTGGATCAATCATGGCTTTCAAATCGCCGTATGGGATGGAGTTTAGCCAATCTTGATCGTTGTCCAAATCAAAGGCAGCCCACCCGCCTAGTTTACATTGCATGGATGCAATCCAATTTAAGGCGCGAGCGATCGCAGCCTGCTTGATTTTTTCATTAGGGAGTTTCGCTAAATGTAGCGCCATCACCACCACAGCCGAGTCGTCTACATCTGGATAAAAGTTATTGTCAAACTCAAATGCCCAACCTCCTGGTTGTCCCTGACAATTTTTGACAGCCCAATCTCCATAATCCAGAATTTGTTTTTGCAGTAACCATTCTCCAGCCTTTACCACAGCCGGATCATCTGGTGCAAAGCCAGATTCTACTAAGGCACGCATCACCCAAGCTGTATCCCAAACGGGTGAAACACAAGGCTGGACTCGGTAGCTATTTTCTGTTTCAATGGCAAAGTTATCAATTGCTTGCAACCCTCTTTCTACAATGGGGTCGCTTGGGTCATAATCGAGACACCGCAAAGCTAGCATTGAATTTAACATCGCTGGAATAATGCCGCCCCAGTCGCCTGTAGCTTCTTGCCGCTCTAAAACCCACTTTTCGGCAGCTTTGATGCCTTCTTCACGAAAGGGTACTAAATTAAGACTTTCTGCCAACTTAAACCCATCATCAAGGGTAAGGAATAAATCTGTCCAATCGTTACTCCGAGGCAATTCCCACTGGACTTGATCAACACCTTCAACGTATAGTTCATCTAAATTGATAGTTGGGTCGGTGATAAAAACAGGTTTGCGATCGCATACAATCAGCAACGGCACAGTACTAGAACGCGCCCAGCTAGACATGTCGTAGATATTCACAGGGAAAGCTTTGGGCAACAGCATCACCCAAGGAGGTAGTGAGGGGATACCGCGCCAGTTGTAGCAGCCAATCAAAGCTAGGTGCAACTTGGTAAAAATCCGAGTTTTGCTGATACCACCGCGTTGGAGAATAAACTTACGCGCCCGAATCATCGCCGGATCGCTTGCTGGTATACCTAGCAATCTCAGCGCCATGTAAGCTTCAACCGAGGTGCTAAGTTCTCCGCCATCACCATAAAAAAGCTCCCAGCCGCCATGCTGCCGTTGCTCTTGACGCAGATAGGCTGCAATTTTGTGTAAGGGTCTTGTTTGGTCTGTTCCCCAAATCTTATGCAGTAGGACGACTTCAGCAGTAATGGTGACATTAGATTCCAACTCTGCCCACCAATAACCTACAGGATTTTGAATTGAAAGTAGATATTTTTGGCTAGCTGCGATCGCTTCTGCGATTTGATTGACTTTTACCCTGTCTTGTGTTTGCATCAAATACTATTCAACCTCAACACCCAGTTATGAACACGGTAATACAGTAAGGAAAAAAATTTTCCTCTATCAGCAGACATAGTATTCTGTCTGAGTCACTAATAATTTGCAATAGGTCATGGATGTAATTGTATTAGGATTAATGTTTTTATCCTTGACAATTTGGTTGGGATTACTGTGTTTTCGGGGACAGTTTTGGCGAACAGACCAGCAATTAGAGGTTGCAGAAACTCAATTACAATCGTTACCTGTGGTTTGTGCGGTGGTTCCAGCCCGTAACGAAGCTGATTTGATATCAACCACGTTGCGATCGCTCTTACTCCAAGACTATCCTGGTTCTTTCAACGTGTTTTTGGTAGACGATCGCAGCACGGACGGTACAGCAAATTTTGCCGAAGGGGTTGCACACGCTGTAGGTAAACCTCAGCAATTGCATATTATTACGGGCGAATCACTACCTCCCGGTTGGTCGGGCAAACTTTGGGCAGTTGAGCAAGGTATAAAAAGCGCTAGTAAATTTGCACCTGACTATTTTTTGCTGACCGATGCAGATATTGAACATGATCCTAGTAATCTCCGCCGACTGGTTGCTAAAGCTGTACAGGAAGATTTAGACATGGTTTCTGTAATGGTGCGACTCAGGTGTGAAAGCTTTTGGGAAAAACTTTTGATTCCGGCTTTCGTCTTTTTCTTTCAAAAACTCTATCCCTTTCGCTGGGTGAATAATCCCAACAATCCCACAGCCGCCGCAGCTGGGGGATCTATTCTGATCGCCCGTGAAGCTTTAGAGCGAATCGGTGGTATTCAAGTCATTCGCCAAGCTTTAATTGATGATTGCGCCCTAGCTCAGGCTGTTAAAAAGAGTGGGGGAGTAGGGAGTAGGGAGTGGGGAGTGGGGAAGCAGGAGAGCAGGAGAGACAGCCATGCCCAATGCCCAATGCCCAATCAAGGGCGTATCTGGCTAGGGTTGAGTACTTTAACTCGTAGTTTGCGTCCCTATGACTCGCTGGCGATGATTTGGGATATGGTTGCTCGTACTGCTTATACCCAACTGAATTATTCGCCCTTACTACTGCTGGGAACTTTGGTAGGCATGATTTTAATTTATATAGTTGCACCTGTGAGTGTGATTTTGGGTGCATTTTGGGGCAATTGGGCGATCGCATTTACAGGTTTATTAGGATGGTTGTTAATGTCCTTGGCTTACTACCCAACGATCCGTTTTTATAAATGTTCTCCCTGGCTAGCATTTAGTTTACCAGCGATCGCTTTTCTCTATACTCTGATGACTCTAGACTCAGCACTCCGTCACTGGCAAGGGCGCGGCGGCGCTTGGAAAGGAAGAGTTTACCCTAATCCAGATAATTTATAGTTCAATACAGTTCAGATAAGACCAAAACATTTGTAGAGACGGCGATTTATCGCGTCTCAAAAACCCGGCGATTTATCGCGTCTCAAAAACCCAAAATTTTGTACCAGTAGCCCTTAACCCAAGCGTATTGATTTATAGTTGGCATAAAATTGAATTTCAAAATTTGAATCAAGAAGCAAAAGACCAACTATAATTTGGCATTCTTGATTTTAATTTTGATGTTTTGTTTCTTATGAGTAATGTATCTCGGTTATCTCTAGCTTCTAACTCACAAGCTACAACTTCTCCCTTGCGGTTACTTGTATTAAGTAATGGTCATGGGGAAGATGTAATTGCAGTTCGGATTTTGCAAGAACTCCAACGACAATCAAACCCACCAGAAATATTTGCTTTACCTCTGGTGGGTGAAGGACGTGCTTATGAACAGTTGGATCTCCCCTTCATCGGTTCAGTCCGCACTATGCCTTCTGGCGGCTTTATTTATATGGATGGACGCCAATTAGTGCAAGATGTACGCGGTGGTTTATTGCAACTTACCCTCAGCCAGATTAGAACTGTCCGCCGTTGGGTGAGTTCTCAAAAAAAATTAGGTAATAAAAGAGCAATTTTAGCTGTGGGAGATATTGTGCCCCTGTTGTTTGCAACTTTCAGTGGCGCTAATTATGCTTTTGTGGGTACGGCGAAATCTGAATATTATGTGCGGGATGAAGCTGGATTATTACCACGGAAATCGAAAAGTGCGCGTTGGGAAAACTTTTCTGGTTCAGTTTACCATCCTTGGGAACGTTGGTTAATGAGTCGTCGCCATTGTAAGGCGGTCTTTCCTAGAGATGCGCTAACGACGGAAACATTAAAACAATGGCCAATTTCAGCTTTTAATTTGGGTAATCCCATGATGGATGGTTTAGAACCGACCTTTTCACGCCAACAATTTTATAGTCAGGATAGCCAACAGAAAGAGACAGTTCGACCTTTTATGGTGACTCTTCTTCCTGGTTCCCGTCCGCCAGAGGCATACACCAACTGGGAAACAATTATGATTGCCGTATCTGCGTTAATGGCAAGTTTCCAGGAGCGAAATTCGGTGTTTTACACTTCTGGCAAAGTAATATTTCTAGGTGCGATCGCTCCTGGTTTAGACTCTAATATTTTATCCCAAAGTGTGCAATCCCAAGGCTGGCGAACTGAATCAGCATCTCCTATCCAACTTTCTGATCCAAATATATTGACATTTAAACAAAGAAATGCTTATATAATGCTGACACAACAAGCTTATAATGACTGTCTGCACTTGGGAGATTTAGCGATCGCAATGGCAGGTACAGCCACAGAACAGTTTATCGGTTTAGGGAAACCTGCGATCGCGATTGTTGGTAATGGGCCCCAATATAACCCTGCCTTTGCTGAAGCTCAAAGTCGTCTTTTAGGATCATCTTTAATTTTAGTCGAGCAGCCAGCAGAAGTTGCCAATATCGTACAGTCCCTTTTCAAAGATCCTGATATTTTGCAAATTATTGCCGAAAATGGTATGCGACGTATGGGTAAACCAGGAGCCGCACTACGCATTGCAGAATGTTTACAGGAACGATTGGGTTGAAAGGGTATTGGGCAAACAGTTCCAAGTAAAGAAGTGAGATTTCCCACCCAGCACTCACTACTCACTACTCACTACTCACTACTCACTACTCACTACTCACTACTCACTACTCACTACTCAGCACTCAGCACTCACTACTCAGCACTCACTACTCAGCACTCACTACTCAGCACTCACTACTCCCTCAAGCTACTAGCCCAGAACGTAATGCCCTCACAGCAGCTTGGGTACGGTCATCAGCACACAGTTTATTTAGAATATTACGAACATGGGTCTTCACAGTACCAACTGTAATGTAGAGTTTCTCGGCAATTTGCCCATTGCTGCACCCAGCGACAATCAACTCTAAGATTTCCAGTTCCCGTTGAGTCAGAGGGTATGTTTCTAAAACTTGCTCGTATTCTGACGCCAGCGCCTCAATTTTTACAGTCTTCGGCTTGTCAGAATTTTGGCTTTCTCCAGGAATACCTTGCCGCATCTTCCGCAATACCACGTTGGCAATTGCCGGATCAATCCAAGAGTTACCGGCGTAAGTCGCTTGTATAGCCTCAGTTAATTTACTGATACTTGTTTCTTTCATGTAATAAGAATCAGCACCCGCCGCGAAAGCTGCAAGTACAGCATCCTCTGTATGATCCATTGTCAGGATGAGAATTTTCGTTGTGTTTTGCCCAGTTTCAGCTTGGTAGCGTTTGAATTTACGGGTAAGTTCAATACCATCCATGTCAGGCAAGCCAATATCTACAACAGCTACATCTGGCTTTGCCGTTTCCAAAAGTTTTAGCCCTTGGGTAGCATTTGCTGCTTCGCCAATTACTTTTAATGCGCTGTGAGACTGTAACGCCGCTCGTAGCCCCATTCGCGTTAAGTCGTGATCTTCAATTAAAATAATGCTAATTTCATTCATGGCTACACTCACTTTTACGCTATTTGCATCTTTCAAAGTATTACCTTCTTCTAAGTATTACCTTTTGTAAGCGCTATCTATTAATTTTTCCATACCAAAGATAGATGATATCTTAACCAGCGTGCATCCACCGATAGAAATAATAAATACCCTATTTTTTAGCATTTAGATAGAGGGCAAATCTAGCTGGAGATATATGGATACTTGCACAAAAAGGATGAAATATTGAAAAGAATGCCAAATTGCTCCTCCTTGCTCACAAGTTAAATCCATCAAAAATTAAAAAAGTAGACAACTAATCTTTACAATACCAGAAATTTTGTAAAGACTTAGTATTCTTCCTAAAAATCACGAGAAGGTCTTTATAATTTGCCAAACAGTGGAAGTCCGCGATCGCTAGGAAAACCTAACGTACATCTGGCCATCATCAAAAAAATTGTTGAAACTCAAGGAGGTAAGATTACTTCAGATTTACAAATAGGTGCAGACACTAGTTTCTTATTCACCTGGTTGTAAGCAATTTTATAGGTAAAACTGCTTAAGCTTATGGGACACAATAACGGTGTGCAACTCTTACCAATGGGTGACGACGGTCGTTGACTCACTCATTTACAATTAATTTAACTTTATTAGAGGATTTTATTTTACTTGTGCTATTCGACAATTGAGTGGAGATGATGGTAGTTATCAGTAAATATTGGATATTATGCAAAATGCCTTAGTCAATCAAGTTACAGATTTTAGATATCCGAAAATATTATATTTTTTAGTTGGATAATCTGAAAAAGAGAAATATTATACATCAACCTATGTTTAGCGGCGAAAATAAAAACCGATGGAAGAGACGCTGAAAATTTTGGTTGTAGACGATGACGAAGAAAACCGGATGGTAGTCCATTCTGCTCTAACTAAAGCAGGTGTTCAAATGGAACTGTCTGAAATAGGCAATGGCAAGGATGCGTTCTCTGCCTTAAGCAACACTGCTTATGATTGTGTTTTCCTCGATGATCGCTTACCAGATCAGGATGGGCTAACCTTGATTCAACAGCTACGTTCTTCAGAAATCAAAGTTCCTTTAGTAGTCCTAACTGATGAAGAAGATGAACAAATCGCTGTTCAATTAATCAAAGCTGGTGCTACAGACTGTCTTTCTAATTCTAGGATATCTCCAGAAACCTTAGCACAGGTATTGCGGAATGCAATTCGGATTTATCGAGCTGAAATGCAGGCAGCTTTGGCAAACCAGCAGTTCAGAGAAAGTCAAGAACAACTCATTCGTCAGAACCAAGAATTAGAGAGACAACAGCAACAGATTCAAATGCAAAACTTCAAGTTATTGGAGGCATCACAGCTAAAATCGCGTTTTTTGGCAACTATGTCCCACGAACTCAGAACACCGATGAATGCAATTATTGGTTTTTCGCAAATGCTGTTGCGTCCCAAGTTTTGTCAACTAACTGACCAGCAAGCAGACATGGTTCAACGCATCCTGAATAATGGGAAGCATTTGCTGATGCTGTTGAATGAAGTTCTCGACTTTTCCAAGCTGGAAGCAGGACAACTAGCCTTAAAGGTGGAAAGATTTAATGTATCAAGGGTAATAAATCTCGCTGTAGATGAAATGCGTTCTACAGCTGAGGCTAAAAATATCTCATTGTTGGTGCAAACAGACTTGCAAAATAGTTTGGTATTTAATGATCCAGTTCGTGTAAAACAGATTTTAATTAACCTCCTCTCTAACGCAATTAAGTTCACCGACTCTGGTGAGATTTGGGTTGAGGTTAAGGAACTACCTGCAAATCGAGTAGCAATTATCGTTAGGGATACAGGTATTGGCATAGCACCAAAAGATTTCAAACATATTTTTGAAGCATTTCGGCAAGTCGATCAAAGTATGACTCGCAAATATACAGGTACGGGTCTGGGTTTGGCAATTATAGATTCGCTAGTGCGAATGATGAATGGTAAAATTTTTCTTGAGAGCCAATTAGGGTTCGGTTCAATGTTTAGAATTGAATTGCCACGTCAAATAAAATTACCAGATGTAGCAACCGATGCTCAGGCTTCACATTTGGATAGTGGCGGGGTTTTTTATTCTGTTAAAAATCCGCATCACTCATCTTATCAATTTAGTAAAGCATCAATAGGATATCCTAAATTTAAACTATAAATTACTTCCAAAAAAAACTGATAAAAGTTGATAAATTATGTCTGTAGTTGAAAATAATAAAATTTACCGTATCCTCGCCGTTGACGATACTCAAGATAATCTCATTTTGGTTCAAGCAATTTTAGATAATGAGGGTTATGAAATTGATTTGGTTTCAGATGGGATAAAAGCTTTACGGCAAATTGAACAATCTCCACCCGATCTGATTCTGTTAGATGTGATGATGCCGGGGATCGATGGTTATGAAGTCACGCGTCGCATTCGGAAGAACCCCGCTATTAGTTATATCCCAATTTTACTGATTACTGCCTTTCACCAATCCAGTGTTGTCGAAGGTTTGGATGCTGGTGCTGACGATTTTATTCGCAAACCATTTGATACTGATGAACTACTGGCAAGGGTGCGATCGCTGCTGCGTCTTAAGCACAGTTTGGACGAACAACAAAAAATGGCTCGCCAACGGGAAGACTTTGTTTCTCGTTTGACTCATGATTTGCGAACTCCTTTAGTAGCCGCCGATCGGATGTTGAGTTTGTTTGAGATGGAAACATTCTGCAAAATTTCGCCGGAAATGAAACAGGCGATCGCAGTTATGATTCGCAGCAACAAAAATTTGATGGAAATGGTAAACACCCTCCTAGAAGTTTATCGCTTCGAGGCAGGTAAAAAAACATTGAATTGGGAAGTATGCGATTTACGTGAGATATCTCAAGAAGTAGTTAGCGAACTAAGTCCTCTAACGGGTGAAAAAGGGTTGATTCTAAAAATAGACACCCGTGAATTAGACCCACTGAGTAAAAACGCTGGGATTATTATGGGCGATCGCTTGGAATTACGGCGGGTGTTGAACAATTTGATCGCAAATGCCATCAAATTTACAGATACAGGAGGCATAACAATCCGCATTTTTGAAACATCACCTAATCCAGAGAATCAAGGTTCGGTAACAATTGAAGTAGAAGATACAGGATATGGGATTGCGCCAGAAGATCAGGTAACAATTTTCGAGCGCTTTCGCCAAGGTAGAAATAAACGCTCCGGTAGTGGCTTAGGACTACATCTATCCCACTGGATTGTAGAAGGGCACGCAGGAACCATCCAGGTTGTCTCTGAACTAGGTAAAGGTAGTTTATTCACTGTGCAACTACCTAAGAACACTTAAATTCTTCTCTTTCACCTTCATCTTTCTCTGCGAGATGCTCCGCGATCGCAATGACTAATCATCACTTTTAACTCAATACGCTTGGGTTAAGGGCTACTGGTACAAAATTTTGGGTTTTTGAGACGCGATAAATCGCCGTCTCTACAAATGTTTTGGTCTTATCTGAACTGTATTGACTTTTAACTAGATGATTGCAAAATAAACATTAACATTATGCGGTTATTGCATTAGTACGGATTTCCCATAACTTCACAGATGCGATTCTAGTATGTGGGAATAAAGATGGATACCCCTGGTCAACACCAGGGGCTTTTTATGGGGTTTGCTTCCCCTGCTCCTCTTCTCCCCCTGCTTCCTCTGCTCTCTTCGGTCTATCCACTCAGAATTTATTAAACCCAGCAGAACGACGATAAAGTAACCAGATAAACAGGGGTGAACCTAGTAAGGCGGTGACGGAACCTACTGGTAGTTCTACTGTTCCTAGTCTAGAGAGTAAATCTGCAAAAGTCAGTAACCATGCACCTGAAAGAGCGGAAAGTGGCAAAACAAAGCGGTGATCTGTACCAACGATGAGGCGGACACCGTGGGGGACAATAAGACCAACAAAGCCAACCAAGCCACTGATGCTAACTGCACCTGCGGCTAATAAAGTGGCGATACCACCAATTAATAGGCGCGATCGCGTCAACGAAACCCCTAAACTCACAGCTAAATCATCTCCCAAAGCCAGGACGTTTAGCGATCGCGCCAGCAAGCATCCCCCTATTAATGCAACGATGATATAAGGGCCAGTTGTAGTAATTTCTTGCCAACCCCGCCCGTTGAGACTACCAACCAGCCAACTGAGGGCAATTTGAATTTGGCCATCTTCAGCTAAAAGCAGCAATGTACTTTGTACAGCACCAAATAAAGAACTTACCGCCACTCCGGCTAAAATTAACCGCTCAACCGAAATTCCCGACCCCGCGCGACCAAGTAAAATTACGATCGCTGAAGTTAAAATGGCTCCCATCCACGCTGCTAAAGGAATCGCTACAGGGAATATTTGCCACACGAGCATGAGAATGACAATTAATCCTGCACCTGCTGAAATGCCCAAAATAAATGGATCGGCAAGACTATTACGTAACATTCCTTGCAACAGCGCTCCTGACATTCCCAAGGCTGCGCCGACAATCAGAGCAGCTGTAATCCGGGGGAGACGCAAATCCCAGAGGATTGTTTGTTTAATCGGATCACCTTTGCGAAGCATGGCTTGCCAAAATTCCGACATACTCAAAGGTACTGCTCCTTGAGAAAGGGACAGCGCTAGCGTAACCACCAGGGCTGTACCCAGAATTAAGACAGCCCAGAGTACGCGGTGTTTAATAAAAATTGTCTGAAATGTTTTAGTCAAGTTCTAATATTTATATTGATATCGTTAGCATAAGATAACGCGCGAGTAACAATAAAAACCTGATTTTGAACTTAAAAACTTAATTTTGAAGTTGAAAAACCTGATTTTCGAGTTAAAAACTTAATTTTGAAGTTAAAAAACCTGATTTTGAAGTTGAAAACTTAATTTTGAAGTTAAAAAACCTGATTTTGAAGTTGAAAACCTGATTTATTTAATCTAACTTGAATTAAACCACGTCTATCTTGAAACCTGTAGTTCTTCTGTGATCAAAAGGATTTGCCCTCATCCCCCAACCTATCCCCCATATCTGGGAGAAGGGGAGCCGGAATTTCAAAGTCCCTCTCCCAGATATGGGAGAGGGATTTAGGGTGAGGGCGAAAACTATGGTTCTCAACTTAGATGAGGTTTAGTTGAAAAACTCCCCCCTTTTTAGGCTGTCTAAAAGGTTGTTTGAAAAGTCTACGGTTGTATTGAGATCCCCTAGCCCCCCTTAAAAAAGCTACGGTGTACACACAAGTCGAAAAAAGCTCGATTTCTCATTATTCTCTCGTTCCTATGCTCTGCATGGGAATGGCTGATTAGGGGCTGCTGCCTCCAGTTAGACATTGAGCCAGAGACTCAATGAAGGCATTCCCAGGCGGCAGCCCAGGAACGAGGAAAGCCTTATTAAGTTAGGTTTTTAGGACTTGTGTGTACACCGTAGCCTATAAATAAATTTATTTGCTCTGAAACCCTTTTAGCAGGGGAAATGAGCGTATTTTTCTCCCCTGCTCCCCTGCCTCTTACGTCAACTCCAGCCCACCTTGATAACCAGTGACAATGCGGCTACCATCTTTGAGAACATGAACCTCAATCTGGTCGCTAGCCCAGGTAATCTGGTCTTGAAAAGCTGGGTTTAACACCCGAACCCGTTGATTGCTAGACGAAACTGGAGAGTTGGGAGAATTAATTGCCAGAGATTGGACAAAAGGCCCGTCAATCAGGATATCGAGTTGTTCTAACAATGCTTGAGAACCTGGTGGCGCTGATTGAGACTGTAGCTGCTGAAGAGTGAACCCAGTAAAAGACATTACGTTTAACCCAGCAGCTTTTACCTTACGAGCTAAAGATGCTAGTGCAGTTGCTTGCCAAAACGGTTCTCCACCAGAGAAGGTTACACCCATATTGCGGGGATTGTTGAGAATGTTCTCGGCAAGGGCATCAACAGCAATCAGTTGGTTAGCCTCAAATGACCAAGAGGCAGGATTAAAGCAGCCAGGACACTCACGAGGACAACCTTGCACCCAGATAACTGCACGACAACCAGGGCCGTTGACTTCTGAATTATCAACATAACCCATAATGTTGAGATAGCCAGGGGGAATTTCCATGAGTGCTAGCGATGGGTCATTTGGCTTAGTTTCCATCTCTTTAACTCCTTTTAGCCGTTGCCTGTTAACCGTTAACTATAGCGGAGTCCCATAATTCCTCACATGAGTAATAGGTTGTTTGAAAAGTGTTTCGCTGTGACTTTAGGCACTTTTAGATCCCCCCTAACCCCCCCTTAAAAAGGCTACGGTGTATACACAAGTCTAATTACCCCCCTTAATCCCCCCTTGTAAAGGGGGGAAAC
>NZ_WBKM01000193.1 GCF_015714725.1 Nostoc sp. WHI | reverse complement strand
GTGTACACACAAGTCCTAAAAACCTAACTTGATAAGGCTTTCCTCGTTCCTGGGCTGCCGCCTGGGAATGCATTCATTGAGTCTCTGGCTCAATGTCTAACTGGAGGCAGCAGCCCCTAATTAGACATTCCCATGCAGAGCATGGGAACGAGAGAACAATGGAAAATCGAGCTTTTTTCGACTTGTGTGTACACCGTAGCCCTTTTTAAGGGCGGTTAGGGGGATCGAAGTTTCAGGTTTTGAGTGCGTAAGTCCTGTCTTGGAAAGTTGTGACTTCAACTGAACCGTATTAGATCATAACTTTAATTTTTAACATCTTCTTGTAGAAGTTCAGGTGCTGGAAAATCTGGTAAACCTTCTGTGGATTCATTAAACTGGATATCTTCTGGCCAATCGTCAGGATTTTGGTAGAGCCATTCTAGGTTTGCAATAACTTTCTTGGTATCCCAGTCCCACCAGCGCAGTTTCAGCAGACGTTCAACTGTTTCAGGTCTGAATCGAGAGCGGATGACCTTGACTGGATTGCCTACAGCAACCGCATAATCAGGGATATCACTGGCAACAACTGCCTGAGATCCGATAACAGCTCCGTTGCCAATCGTAACCCCTGACAAGATAGTTGCACCGTAGCCAATCCACACGTCATTCCCAATCGAAGTAGTCCCCTTGTCACGTACCTCGTTACGCCGCTCTGCAAACTGGGTTTGGGAGTGGGAGAAGAACAGGCGAAACGGATAAGTCGTAGCCCTAGTAATGTGATGCTCTCCACCACCGAAGATGGTAATATTTTTTGCTAGAGAGCAAAACTTGCCAATCTCAATTCTCTCATCAGGAAACCACAACGCAAGAGTAATAGAGTCATCAAAGGCAGTATACTCTCCAACACTCACGCGGCTATCTTTGACTATGGATGCTAACAACATGGGCGGAGATTTGTAGGTATGATAAGCCATAGCGAAGTTCCTTCTTCTGGTTGCAGCGAGGTTATTGAAATAGGTGTAAAGGGTTTATAAAAACAGAATTTAGGAGCCAGGAGTCAGAATTTATTCTGAATTTTGTACGACTAATAAATGAATAAATGGGTTTAAGAATCCCAATAACTGATTCTGAATCCTAAATTTTGGCTTCTGAATTATTCTTCAATAATGAAGCGAATTTGGCTTTAGCTAATCGGTGTTAAGTATATCAGCCAAAGTCTTGTCAGTTTTGGAAAGACTTCTACTCTCTTGACTGAGAATGGCATTAATAATAGTGGCGTTTTGATTTAGATAGGGGGGATCGATCATCTCACGATGAGCGCCATAGGCATAATGATTAATTCGTTTACTTTTTGTAGCTTGTGTCCAATCATCCTCACAATCATAGTTTTCCTCAGCACGGATAAGATGAATAGTCCCATGAATATGCAAGTTTTTTAGGTCTGAATGCCAGAGAAAATTAAAATATTCCCACACTTGATTGTAGGTGCGATCGCGCAACTTTTGGTTATCCATAAAGTAACGTTTCAATTCCTGACGTTTGGGATTTAGTAAGAAAGTATCAACACCCTCTTTAATTTCTGACATTTCAGCTTGAATAGCTTCACGACCTCCTCGATAAGTATCTAGCAAAATGACATCAGAAACTCTGCGATCGCGCCTTTCTAACTGTTGAGCTATCAACATTGCCAAAAAACCACCTGCTGAGTGTCCCATCAATTTTATATCTTGATTGGGTGTTAAGTGGTCTATCAATTCTGCATATTTTTCTAAAGTTGCTTCATCCGCAATATATCTGAAAGTATAGATAGCATGATCCCTAAAATAATCAGCTAGATTTGCATAAGCTGCGGCAAAACCAAGGGCTGGTGGAAATAGAAAAACAGCTTTTTCTTGGTCTTTATTGAAAACTACATAGGGACGTTCTTTAGGTTGAATATTCATCTCTTTAGCGTAGATGATATACTGGCTCAATTCTATTACAGTAGGTTTTTCATAAATTATCGATAAGGGAATTTCAATCTCAAGCTCCTGATAAATTAGTGCCATGAGATTCATCGCTTGTAATGAGTGACCACCTAAATCAAAGAAGTTGTCACCTACTCCTATTTTCGATATTTGCAGAACTTGTTGCCAAATCTCGACTAAGATACTTTCTGTTTGATTAGTTGGAGCTAAATACGGTGATTCTACTATGGATACTTCATCAGGTTTCGGCAATTTATTCTGGTCTATCTTCCCATTAGGATTTAATGGAAAATCTGACAACATCACGAAAGCTGAAGGTATCATATAAGCGGGCAATTTCTCCTGTAAGAAACGACGCAGATCGCTAGGTATTAATGACTGGTCTTTTCTCACTACATAAGCTACCAATCGTTGGTTCTCAGCAGTATCTTCTCGGACGATCGCAACTGTTTGTTCTACTTGGAGATGAGTGTCTAAAACCGATTCGATTTCGCCTAATTCGATACGTAAGCCTCGTAACTTAACTTGATTATCAATGCGACCAAGATATTGAATATTCCCATCTGGTAGATAACGAGCTAAATCTCCAGTTTTATACAATTTGCCATTGCCAAAGGGGTTGAAAATGAATTTCTGGGCAGTTAATTCTGGTTGATTGAGATAACCTCTAGCTAAAGAAACACCCCCAATATGCAATTCTCCAGGAATGCCAATGGGAACTGGTTGTAGCTGGGAATCTAGGATGTAAATCTGGGTATTAGCAATGGGACGACCAATGGGAATTATTTGATGATTAGACTGTGGTGTACACTGCCAAAAAGTGGCATCAACTGCTGTTTCCGTTGGCCCATAAAAATTGTACAATTCACAATTCAACCGCTCAAAAAATTGCTGAGTAAGTTCATAAGATAGTGCTTCTCCCCCACAAAACACGCGCTGCAAGCAACGGCAATTTTCTAAGTTTGGTTCTTGCAGAAAAACTCGCAACATTGAGGGAACAAAATTAATTTGGGTAACTTGTTGCTGGGCGATTAAATTAATCAGGTAAGCAGTATCTTTATGACCTTCAGGTTTAGCCACGACTAAAGTAGCGCCAGCTATTAAAGGCCAGAAGATTTCCCAAACTGAAACATCAAAACTAAAAGGAGTTATTTGCAGGATGCGGTCTTCTGCTATAAGTGGGTAAGCAGCGATCGTCCGCAATAAATTATTGCAAATACCCCGATGAAGATTCATCACTCCCTTCGGCTTGCCTGTTGAACCAGAGGTATAAATGACATAAGCTAAATTTTCCGATGTCACCTGGCTGATGGGATTCTCTTGGCTATAGTGAGCAATTATCTGCCAATCACTATCTAAACACAGCACTTGAGCTTGATTTTCTGGTAAAGAATTTACTAAGGATTGCTGGGTGAGCAATATTGACACCCCCGCATCCGAGAGCATATAAACTAAACGGTCTGCTGGATAACTAGGGTCTAAAGGCACATAAGCTCCTCCCGCCTTTAAAATTCCTAATAGTCCTACTATCATCTCCAGGGAACGCTCAACAAATATTCCCACTAATACTTCTCGGTCTACCCCTTTTTTTTGTAAATAGTGAGCTAACTGATTAGCTCGTTCATTTAACTGTTGGTAGGTCAATTTTTGACCTTCAAATATGACTGCTAGTGCATCGGGGGTAAGTTTTACTTGTTTTTCAAATAGCTGATGAATACATTTATCTTGAGGATATAAAACTTCTGTATTATTCCATTCTGTTAGTAACTGATAGCGTTCTTCAGGAGTTAATAAATTAATTTGTGATAGTTGGCAATGAGGATTTTTGACTACTTCCTGAATTATTTGTAAAAAATGGCCGCTCATTCTAGCGATCGCCTCTTCTCTAAAAATATCTGGTTCGTATTCTATAATCAACCTTAAGTCATTGGCATCTTCAAAGAAACTCCAACTCAAATCAAATTGGGCAGTTCGGGGTGCAAGCGGGTATTCTTGATGATCAAGTCCGGGAATTTTCATCACTGCTTTGCTTTCTTGACTTAGCAGTGAAAACATTACATCAAACAACGGATTTCGTGATAAATCACGTTCTAAATCGAGGGTAGATACTAATTTATCAAAAGGATAATCAGCATATTCATAAGCGTCGAGACAGGTGTTTGTCACTTCTGTTAGTGCTTCCTTAAAAGTTCCCTTTTCTGGGAGCAAAGTTCTTAAAGCTAGGGTATTAACATAAAATCCTACTTGGTTTTCTAAGTCTGGATGATTGCGTCCAGAAATCGGTACACCAATAACTAAATCACGCTGTTCGGTATAACGATAAAGTAATATTTTAAATAAAGTTAGCAGGGTAATAAATAGAGTTGTATGATTCTTAGTAGCCAAAGTGCGTAATTGTTCACCCAGACTTTGACTAAAACGATAAGTATATAAAGCTGCTTGAGAAGATTTAAATTTAGGTCTAGGGAAGTCGGTTGGTAAGTTGAGTATGGGTAGTTGTCCAGTAAAGCGATCGCACCAATAATTATGTTGTTCTATTACCTCCTCACTTTCTAACAAATTATTTTGCCATACAGCATAATCTTTATATTGCAATCTCAGTTGAGGTAAGATAGCGGTTTTTTGTTGAGTACAGGCAGAGTAAAAAGTGCAGAACTCTTGGAAAAGAATATCGAGCGATCGCGCATCACCAATAATATGGTGTATAGTCAAACAAAACAAAAATTCATCTGGCTTAATCTGCACTAACAAAACTCGCATCAGTGACAATTTCTCTAAATCGAAACGCGAGTTTGCTGACTCTTGAATCAAGGTATCAGCTACTACTTCAGCATCATTTTGTTCTCTTAAATCTCTAAAAACTAGTAATTGCTCTTTAGGTACTTCCTCATAAACAATTTGCTGAATATTTCCTGCAACACTAGTAAAAGTAGTTCGCAAAATTTCGTGGCGGCTAACAAGTTGTTGAAAAGCTTCTTCAAACGCTGCAATATTTAAGCTGCCATTTATTCTCATTGCCAGCCTAATATTGTAAGCGCTTGAATATTCATCTATATGGTGCAGAATCCACATCCGTCTTTGAGCATGGGATACTTCATAATATTTTTGTTGTGGTACTGGCTTAATAGCGTCCCATCGTTGTGAATTTATCATTTTGCTTGCCGCGATTGAATCAAAACAGCTTGTTCTTGTAAAGTATTATGAGTAAAAATTTCTCGTAATCGTAGCGATATGCCAAAGCGGTTGCGGATGTGCGACACTAAGCGCATTGCCTTTAAACTATTTCCTCCTAGTTCAAAGAATGACTGGTGAATGTCACTCACCTCCACCTCCAATAGTTCACTCCAAACTGAAGCTAATAGAGCTTCTTGTTCGGTGAAGCTAGTAAGTTTATTAATGGTTTGTGCAATATTTTCTTCTGGTTTTGGTAGTGCTATCCGATTAACTTTTCCATTTGCTAACAAAGGAAAATATTCCAACCGTATCAGAAAAGTTGGCTGCATATAAATCGGCAACACTTGTTTAATCTTTCTTCTAATGTGTTCCTCATTTGCAGTGTCATTTCCTTGATAATATGCAATTACTGTCACCAATTCTTCCTTTTTCTCTGCAACCACCAGCGTTTTTTCTACACCATCAATAGCATCAATTGCATCTTCAATTTCTCCCAATTCAATCCGTACCCCATTCAATTTAATTTGGTTATCACTGCGTCCGATCACTTCCAAATTCATATCCGGTAGCAGTCGCCCCAAATCTCCTGTACGATAAACTAAATCACTACCATTATTCAAAGGATTAGGCACAAAAGCCAAATTAGTTAATTTTTGATCTTGGTAATAACCTTTAGTTAAATAAGGTGATTTTACAAAGATTTCACCAACTTCTCCGACAGCACAGGCACGAGTGCCATCAATAACTGCAAACGCAGTATCTGACAATGTTTTCCCCGCAGGAACTCTGGCATAGGTAATTTTATTCGGGTCAGGAATCCGGTAAAAATGTTTGACAAAAGTTGTTTCAGTAGCTCCATAAATATTCACAAATTCTGTTTGTTTACCAAAAACTTTATGCCATTCACAAAGTTCTTTGACGAATAAAGGTTCCCCTGCCAAAACCAAAACTTGTAAATTTTTTAGTAACTGGTCAGCATAAGCTAAATTACGACCAATCTTTAAAAATAGACGCATCACTGAAGGTACAGTGTGCAGTAAGTTAATCTGCCATTCTCCCAAGCGCAGTAACAAACGTTCCAAATCTTCGCGGTCTGTACTATCAGGAATATAAAGAGTTCCTCCCGAACATAAGGTGACGAGAGTTTCCCTCAAATAAGCATCAAAGTTAATTTGCGAGATTTGCAGACATCGACAGTTGTGATTAATCCCAAATTCCAGTTTTTCCCAATTGATGAAGTGACGCAAGCTACCATGACTACCAAGTATGGCTTTGGGTTCACCCGTTGACCCAGATGTAAACATAATATAGTTAGAATCATCAGCTTCAGGGAGGAGAACTTTTTCCTGATTGCTGGCGACTACAGATAAGCATTGATAATTTGTGCCATCCCACTGATAGTATTGCTGAATTTCGTCGTCAGTCACTACCAATATATGAGGTGGTTTTGGTAATCTTGCTAGTCTGGGTTTGACAGTATCTAAATTTTCTATTGCTATGACTACGATGGTGGGGGATGTTTTGAACATCATGCGTTGCCAGCGTTCTTCTGGTTCATCCAAACGCAGAGGTAAATAAACTCCTCCAGCTTTGAATACAGCCAGCATTGCCACCACCTGACGGTAATCTCCTTGGAGGATTATGCCACAAATAGTATCTTTTTGAATTCCTAAATCTTTGAAGATATTAGCCCAAGAGTTAGTTAATGTATCTAATTCAAGATAGCTGAATTGTCCTCCAGAATAAACAATAGACGTTTGGTTAGGTGTGGCTTTTACTTGGTCACTAAAGTCATGAATGACTGTTCGTTTTTCTAATCGAGGAATGGGTTGGATAAAACTTTCAATTAAAGAGGTTTCTGTTGCTGATAAAAGAGAAATTTGGCAGATTGGCTCCATAGGATTGACTAGCATTTCCGTGAGCAATTTATCCAAATGAATTAGACATTTTTGCATCCTATCTGCTTGGAATAAGTCTGTATTGTAAATTAAATCCAATTTGAGTTGGTCGTTATGCTCGCTAAACACAAAAGATAGGTCAAATTTGCTGGTAGGTGTTAGTGAATCCAGGGATTTTATTTTTACTTCTTCTCCTATTACAGTTTGACCAAAATTTTGCAGCAACACTAAAATATCAAACAATGGTGTGCGGTTAAGTTCTCTCGAAATTGCTAGTTCTTCTACCAAAACATCAAATGGGTAATCAGAATGCTCAAATGCTTCGGTGACAGTTTGACGAATTTTCGCAAGTAAATTTTTATACCCTTGTTTTGGGTCTAGTTCGTCACGGATGACCAGTGTATTGAGAAATAAGCCGATTAAAGATTGCAGTTGCGGATGATTGCGTGTGGCAATTTCTGTACCAATAGAAATGTCATGCTGACCACTGTAGCGATACAGTAATACTTTTACTGCTGCTACCAGTGCCATAAATAAGGTGCTTTCCGTTTGTTTGCAAATCATTTGCAACCCAGAGACAATTGCTGGTTTAAATGTCCAGCTTAAATGAGAACCATTGTAAGTCTTGAGAGGAGGTCGTAGAAAGTCTGTGGGTAAGTGAATGCGAGGTATTTGTCCATTATCCAGTTTTTGCCGCCAGTAATCTAAGTTTTTTCTGTTATCCTCACTTCGCAAAATATTGGCTTGCCACGCTGCATAATCTTTGTATTGTATGGGCAATTTATCTGGATTTGGTTGTAATCCTTTGACAAAGTAATCATAATATTTTAAGCATTCTTTAGATAATAAATCCATCGACCAACCATCAGAAATAATATGATGGATTTCCATGAACAAAATATATTGCTTATCTGACAATTTATAAATATTAGCCCGTAACAGAGGACTATTTTCTAAATCGAAAGGTTCTCTCTGTTGTTCAATAGTTTCTAGTATGCGGCTTTCAGCATTAGGTTCATTAATCCAATCTTGAAATCCGACATGAAAATGAGCATCTATAAGTATTCTTTGCCTGGGTTCACCATTGACTAATACAAACGATGTCCGTAGAGATTCATGGCGAGTAATTAAAACCTGCATCGCTTTTTCAAAAGCACTAGGATCAAAAGCTCCTTCTAGCTTGATTGTAGAAACAATATGATAAGCCGTATTGCTTAAATCCATCTGTTGCAGTACAAAGAAGCGTCTTTGTGCATGAGATGTTTCATAGGTTTCTTGTTCAGCTAGATGAGGAATTATGGGTACATCAATAGGCGTACAAGCGATTAATAACTCTGCCTGTTCTGCAATTGTGGGGTGCAAAAATACTTGTTTGAGTTGAAAGGGAAGACTTAGCTTTTCTTGAATTTGGCTGACTAGAGAAATTGCTTTCAGGCTGTGTCCTCCCAAATCAAAGAAGTTATCATTGACTCCTATGTTCGATATCTTTAAAATTTGTTGCCAAATGTTTACTAGTATGCTTTCTGTTTGATTGCGTGGGGCTAAATAGGGTGATTCTACTATGGATGACTCATCAAATGTTGGTAATTTTTTATAGTCTATCTTGCCATTAGAATTTAATGGCAGTTCTGACAACATCACAAAAGCTGAAGGTATCATGTAAGCTGGCAATTTCTGCTGTAAGAAACGGCGTAGATTGCCAGGAGTTAATGACTGGTCTTTTCTCACCACATAAGCTACCAATCGTTGGTTTTCAGTAGTATCCTCTCGCAGAATCACAACTGCTTGTTCTACTTGATAATGATTGTCTAAAACCGATTCAATTTCGCCTAACTCAATACGTAACCCTCGCAGCTTGACTTGGTTATCAATCCGACCAAGATATTCAATATTTCCATCCGATAGATAACGAGCTAAATCCCCAGTTTTATATAATTTGCCATTACGAAAGGGATTGTCAATGAATTTTTGAGCAGTTAATTCTGGTTGATTGAGATAACCTCTAGCTAAAGGAACACCCCCAATATGCAGTTCTCCAGCAATACCAATGGGAACTGGTTGTAGGTGAGAATCAAGGATATAAATTTGGGTATTGGCAATGGGGCGACCAATGGGAATTATTTTATGATTAGACTTTGGTGTACACTGCCAGCAAGTGGCATCAATAGATGCTTCCGTCGGCCCGTAAAAATTATGTAATTCACAGTTCAATTGCTCAAAGAATTGTTGACTAAGCTCATAGGATAGTGCTTCTGCACCACAAAAAACTCGCTTTAAAGAACGACAATTTTCTAAGTTTGGTTGTTGCAGAAAAGCTCGCAACATGGAGGGAACAAAAAATATTTGGGTAACTTGTTGCTGACCAATTAAATTGCTTAAGTAAGCAATATCTTTATGACCTTCAGGTTTAGCTACTACTAGAGTTGTTCCAGATGTTAAAGACCAGAAGATTTCCAAAACTGAAGCATCAAAACTAAAAGGAGCTATTTGCAGGATGCGATCGCCTGCTATAAGTGGGTAAGCAGCGATCGTCCGCAATAAATTATTGCAAATACCCCGATGAAGATTCATCACTCCCTTTGGCTTGCCTGTTGAGCCAGAGGTATAAATGACATAAACTAAATTTTCCGATGTCACCTGGCTGATGGGATTCTGCTGGCTATAGTTGGCAATTTCCTGCCAATCACTATCTAAACACACTACCTCGGCTTGATTTTCTGGTAAAGAATTTACTAAGGATTGCTGGGTGAGCAATATTGACACCGTCGCATCCGAGAGCATATAAACTAAACGGTCTGCTGGATAACTAGGGTCTAAAGGCACATAAGCTCCTCCCGCCTTCAAAATTCCTAATAGTCCTACTATCATCTCAATCGAACGTTCTACAAATATTCCGACTAATACTTCTCGGTCTACACCTTTTTCTTGTAAATAGTGAGCTAACTGATTAGCTCGTTCATTTAACTGTTGGTAGGTCAATTTTTGACCTTCAAATATGACTGCAACTGCTTCGGGATTAAGTTTTACTTGTTCTTCAAATAGCTGATGAATACATTTATCTTGAGGATAGTTAACCTGAGTATCGTTCCACTCGACTAACAACTGATGCTCTTCTACTTCTGTCAACAGCGACAATTGACCCACCTCTTGCTGGGGATTAGCTACAATGGCTTCTAACAAGGTTTGTAAATGACCAGCCATCCGCACAATTGTGTCAGTAGCAAAACGGTTAGTGTCGTAATTAAGTTTTATGAGAAACTCTTTTTTGGGTATTGCTGCCACAGTTAAAGGATAGTTTGTCTCTTCAAAGTTCTCCACCTTGCTGACTGGCAATAATTGACCCGGCTCTTCTGATAAGCTATCCATAGGATAGTTTTCAAACACCACTAAACTTTCAAATAAGGGAATTCCTGGCGGGATATCACCCATCCTTTGTACTTCCGCCAAAGTGCTATAAGAGTACTCCTGGAGTTCCGCCTGCTTTTGCTGCAACTGCTGTAGCCAAGGTAAAATTGATTCTGACTTGGGGATAGATACTCGCAGTGGTAAAGTGTTAATAAATAACCCCACCATGTTTTCTACCGCCGACAAACTGGCAGGACGACCGGAAACCGTCACACCAAATAAAACTTCTGACTCTCCACTATAGCGACTGAGTGCGATCGCCCAAGCAGCTTGGATCAAAGTTGATAAAGTCAGACCATACTGCAACCCCAAGGATTGCAATCCTTGAGTGGTGGCACGGGATAAATGGAGTTCCTGTTGTTGATAAGTTGGTTCTACCCCAGAGCCAAGCAGCTGAGGTCGGTCTACCATCAGTGGGGTAGGAGCAGTAAAGCCCTCAAGGGTTTGCCGCCAAAAAATTTCAGCCACAGACAAATCTTGCTGCTTTAACCAAACAATATAGTCTTGGTAGGGAGGAGGAGTAGGAAGATAACAGCTTTGACCTTGATTGTAAGCTGTATAGAAGGTCAAGACTTCTTGGTAAATAATGGGTAAGCTCCAACCATCTAATATGATGTGGTGCAGATTCCAGAGAAATTTATAGGTTTGATCAGATAGCTGAATTAAATGACAGCGCATCAAGGGGGCTTGGTTGAGTTGAAACCCTTTTTGGCGTTCTGTTTGCAACAATGAATCTAGACACTCTTGTTGCTCTGTAGGGGAGAGGTTACGCCAATCTTCATAGTTCCAAGGCAAATCCACCTGCTTTCGCACTACTTGTAGAGGCTGTTGACGCTTCTCCCAAAGGAAAAGAGTCCGCAATACTGAGTACCGCTCTACCACTTTTTCCCAAGCCCGTTTAAAAGCAACAATGTTGATTGGGGCTGATATGGTAATCAGCGTCTGGGTGCAATAAACCCCTGAGTCTGGAGCATAAATACTATGAAAAAGCATCCCATGCTGCATGGGGGAGAGAGGATAAATTGACTCTACGTTTTTGCTTTGTTGAGATTTTTCAGCTACCATTGCGCCTCTATAACTCCTTAGTCAATTTCTGCCAGAATTTCGTCTAGTTCCTGTTGATTTAAGTTTGCCACCGGAAAATCAGAGGGAGTGTATCCCCCAACTTCAGGAGACAAACAATGGTCAATCAGTTTTAGCAAAGCTTCGAGATACTTCTGAGCTAGTGATTCCACTGTGGAACTCTGATGGACATGACGACTGTAGTTCCAGTTAACTTGCAACTGCCCTTCTACCACTCTGGCAGTAATATCTAATAGATGACTGCGATCGCCTTCGAGACTATAATTAGATCCTTTAGACTCAGGAGCCAATTTCCAATCAACTCCGAGTACTTGTCCTTGATCGAATTGACCCAAATAGTTAAAACTGATTTCCCTCAAAGGCAGTGCTGCTATTTGAGAACGAATTTCTTGATCCTGACTCAGATAACGTAAAATTCCATAGCCAATGCCTCGTTGGGGAATGGTTCGCAACTGTTCTTTAATTGACTTGAGAGCTTCTCCTGGATAATTTTGATTTTGTAGTTGCAATAGTACGGGGAATATGCTGGTGAACCAGCCGACTGTTCTAGATACATCCGCATCTGCAAACAAATCTTCCCGTCCATGTCCTTCTAGGTCAAGTAATACTGTAGAATTTCCTGTCCATTGTGCCAAAGTTTGCACCAAGGCTGTCAGCAGCACATCGTTGATTTGAGTATTGTAGGCAGAGGGAACTTTTTGTAATAGGGCGCGAGTTTGGTTTTCACTGAGATTAACAGATATATCAGCAGTACTAGCTACTGAATTATTTTGTTTTCCTGTTGGATAATCTACTGGCAAAGAATTTACTTTAAACCAAGGCTGCTTTAACCAATAATTTAATTGCGATCGCACCACCTCAGTTTTTCCATATTCTTGTAAAAGAATAGCCCAATCTTTAAAAGCCAAGGTCTTAGGTGGCAATTGGATAGTTTCTTGTTGTTCTAGCTGCCGATAAGCTGTGAACAAATCTTCTAGTAAAATTCGCCACGAAACTCCATCGACAGCTAGGTGATGGATGATGATGAGTAATCGACTATCATGGTTATCGCCTAATTGAAACAGCACCACTCTAATTAACGGCCCTGTTGACAAATGCAGCCTAGCCTGTTGGGTAGTTGCTATTTGCTCTAAGGTTTGTGCGTGTAGAGACTGAGGAGTTTGGGATAAGTCGAGGACTTGAAAAGGTACTATATCAGAAATGCGATCGCTTGTTTGCTGCCATTTCCCTTCCTCAAAGACAAACCGCAAACGCAAAGCATCATGATGTTCTAATAATTTGCTAATAGCTTGGGACAATAACTCCGGTTTCAGGTGAGAGGGAACTTGGAGCAATGTTGACTGGTTGAAATGGTGCAGCTCAGACCGATTTTGCTCAAAGAACCAATGTTGAATTGGAGTGAGCGGCACAACTCCTGTAACTAAATCCTGTTGAGCTAATACCGATGTGGCAATATCAGCTACAGCAGCTAGTTCAGTAAGGGTGGGATATTGAAATATTTGCCTTGGAGTAATTTTGATTCCTGCTTTACGAGCGCGGGCGACTACTTGAATACTGAGGATGGAGTCACCACCGATTTCAAAGAATTTATCGTGGCTACTCACTTGTTTAAGTCCCAAGACATCTTGCCAAATAGTCGCTAAAATCTGCTCAATAGGCGTTTGTGGCAGGACAAACTCTTGTTCTCGTGTCAGTTCTATTTCTGGTACAGGCAACATTTTCCGGTCTACCTTACCGTTGGGAGTTAATGGCAGAACTTCTAACAACATAAAGGTTGAAGGAATCATGTAATCTGGCAATTTCTGAGATAAGAAACGGCGCAAATCACTAATATTTGTAGATTGATTTTGTATAACTAAATAAGCTACCAGCCGTTTATTACCAGGAATATCTTCTCTAGCGATAACCACTACTTGTTTGACTTGGGAATAGGTAGCTAGAACTGCTTCGATTTCTCCTAATTCAATGCGGAAGCCACGAATTTTAACTTGGTTATCGATCCGACCGATAAATTCAATATCGCCATCAGGTAAATAGCGAGCTAAATCACCTGTTTTATACAATTTGCCATTACCAAATGGATGAGAAATGAATTTTTGGGCTGTTAATTCGGGTTGGTTGAGGTAGCCACGAGCTAAACCTTCTCCACCAATGTATAACTCCCCGATAGTACCGATGGGGACAGGTTGGAGATATTGGTTGAGAATGTAGATTTGGGTATTAGTAATTGGGCGACCAATACTCGGTTGCTTAATTGTCCCCTTCTCCACCAAACTAAATGTAGAGTAGGTTGTATCTTCCGATGGCCCGTAGAGATTATATACTTGGGAAATATTTTCTTGCTGGTAAAGCTGCTGTGCCAGTTGATTTGATAAAGGTTCACCCGCGAGGTTAATTGTCCGCACGGAATTAGGTATACCATTGATTTCTAGAAGTTGTGCGATCGCACTCGGTACAGTATTAATTAATGTCACCTCTTCAGCAGCTTTTAAACTAGATAAATCTAACGCGTTCTCGGCAATAATTACCTTACCCCCCCAAGCCAAGGGCATAAATAACTCGAAGACTGACAGATCAAAACAGATAGAAGTTGAAGCTAAAACACCAGCCAGTTGCTCACTACTAAAAACTTCTTTTGCCCAACACAGCAGAGCTACACTACTGTGATGTTCAATGGCTACGCCTTTGGGTTTGCCTGTTGAGCCAGAGGTATAAATGACGTAAGCTAAATTCTCCCCTCTCACCTCATTTGTGCTATTCTCTGGACTTTGTTGGGCAATCTTTTGCCAGTCTGCATCCAAACGCACGACTTGCGCTGAATGCTCTGGTAAAGATTCAACGAGGGACTGCTGGGTTAGCAACACAGATACCTGTGCATCTTGAAGTATATAACTCAGGCGTTCTCTAGGATATTTGGGGTCTAACGGTACATATGCTCCACCCGCTTTGAGAATGCCTAACAGCCCTACTACCATTTCAAGAGAACGCTCTAAGCAAATGCTAACTAATACTTCCGGTTTTACTCCTTTTTTTTGCAAGTAGTGAGCTAATTGATTGGCTCGTTCATTTAATTGTCTATAACTTAACTGTTGATTTTCAAATATCAATGCTACGGCATCAGGGGTACGCTCTACTTGTTCTTCAAATAATTGATGAATATATTTATCTTGAGGATAGGTAATTTTTTTGTAATTCCATTCTACTAACAAGTGATGTTGTTCTACTTCTGAGAGTAAACAATGCTTTTCATATCGTTCTGATGGTTGGTTAGCCATTGCTGTGAGAGCTTCACGATAATATCCGCCAATCATTTTTATCTGTTCTTCACATAACTGGCTGGGGTCGTATTTCAGGGTAAGCTCTACTTCGGAAGAAATGACATTGAGACTAAAGTTAACTGTAAAGGTGAAGTTGGTTTGCTCAAAAAACTTGCCCCCCAATGCTTTTATTTCTTTAATTTCTGAGAGGTTTTGGTAAACATGGAAATTAACAAAGTTGAATAAAATCTCGAATAATGATTGTCTAGTATTCAAATTACTCTGCAATTCTGCTAGAGGATAGCGTCGGAAGGGCAGAGATTCCCGCTCATTTTTAAAAGTCTGTTGAACTAAATCAATCCAAGTGCCTCCAGATAACTGCAAACGAAAGGGTAGGGTATTTAGAAATAATCCTAATATTCGTTCTCCATCTTCTGCTTCTGGTCTGCCATTAGATACCAATCCTGTGAGAATGTCTGTTTGGTTAGTTAGCAAGCTCAATACTCTTAGATGAGCAGCTAACAGAACACTTTTGATCGGAACTCCGGCTTTTTTTGCCAGATGTTTTAAACCTGATGAAACTTCAGGAGATATGGTAACTTCCTGCTGAACTATTTGCCCCGTCTTACTGGAAAGATAGGACTCAGACCAACGAGGAAGTTTAGTAATAGTTATTTCTTCTAGTTTTTGTTTCCAGTACTTTTGAGCCTCTGGTGATTCGATGGTTTCTTGTTCTAGAGCAACAAAATCTCGAAAAGTTAAGGAAGGTGCTAGTTTTATGGGAGGTACTTTCAGACCGAGAAGAAATAAGTAATGTTGGAATAATTCTGAGATTAAAGAGGCTATGCTCCACCCATCTAAAATAGCGTGGTGAAAGCTCAAAGTAAAATTAAATGTCTCAGAACTGCGACGATGAATATGAAAGCGGACTAGAGGAGGAATACTCCAATCAAAATACCGTTTTTTCTCCTGTTCAATCCAAGTTTCTATAACTGCTTCTTGTTCAACCGTTGTTAGGTGAGTTAGATCATCTAAAGGCAAAGCAATCTTGACTGTGTGATGAATTAGTTGTAATGGCTGCTGAAATTCAGCTATGGCAAAGCTCGTGCGTAATATCGGATGACGGCTGATTAAATCTGCGATCGCTGACTGTAAGATATTAAGGTCAAGGGGCGATCGCAGGTGATAACTGAAGATGTCATGATAAACTCCTGTATCAAGGCTATATTCGCTGTGAAAAACCATTCCAGCTTGGAGCTTTGTCAGTGGATATGCGTCTTCTATATCTTCAGAGAAATAAAGCCTTTCTTCCTGAGAAATTAGACTAAAAGGCTCTATTCTTGGTGTAGATAAACAATGGTTTTCACGACGAACAACTTGAGCTAGTTGATGGATTGTCTGATATTGGAAAAGTTGCTGGAGGGAAAAATTTAACCCAAGTTGTTTGGCTTTTGAGAGAACTTGAATTCCTAAGATAGAATCTCCCCCTAACTCAAAAAAGTTGTCATCAATACCAATCAATTCAATCTTGAGAACCTCAGACCAAATATTAAATAATACTTCTTCTTCTTCAGTCCGAGGAGCCATAAAACTAGCTGCTAATTCTGGTCTTGCCTGAGTCGGTATTGGCAGAGCTTGACGGTCTATTTTGCCGTTGGAAGTTAATGGTAAAGTCGGCAAAATTACAAAAGCCGAAGGCACCATGTATTCAGGCAAAGTCTGCTTCAAAAACAAGTGCAATTCCGTATTTGAAATTTTTTCTGAGACAACAAGATAAGCGCATAAGCGTTTTTCTCCCGGCTGATCTTCGCGCACAATGACTACTGTTTGTTTGACAGATGGGTGAGCTGAGATCGCTGCCTCAATTTCGCCAGTTTCAATCCGAAAACCCCGAATTTTTACCTGATGATCGATGCGCCCTAGATATTCCAAATCTCCTGAAGATAAATAACGAGCTAAATCGCCTGTTTTGTACAAACGCGACTTAGCATCGTTGCTAAATGGGTTAGGAATAAATCTTTCTTTAGTTAATTCGGGACGGTTAAGATAACCCCGGGCCACACCTGCGCCACCAACGTACATTTCACCCACCACCCCAATAGGTACGGGGTGGAGATCCTGATCTAGCACATAAACTTGCAAGTCAGGAATAACACAACCGATGGCACTAGCAGAACTCTTCAAATCTGCTATTGTCAAGGGGCGATAGGTGACGTGAACCGTCGTTTCCGTAATCCCGTACATATTAACTAATTGGGGCGCAGTATCTCCATGTTGATCAAACCAAGGTTTCAATTTGTGAAATTCCAGCGCCTCGCCACCAAAAATAATCAAACGCAGCTTAAGATCCTGATTAACTCCTTTAAACTCTTCTGCTTGAATTAATTGCCCAAAAGCTCTCGGTGTTTGATTCAGAACAGTCACACCTTCAGAACACAATAGATCATAAAAAGCATCTGGTGAGCGACTGACATTATAGGGAACTACTACCAAACGGCCACCGTAAAATAAAGCGCCCCAAATTTCCCACACGGAGAAATCAAAAGCATAAGAATGGAATAAAGTAAATACGTCTTGCTCGTTAAATTGATACCACTCTTTTGTCGCAGCAAACAATCGAATTACATTAGCGTGTGTAATTAATACGCCTTTTGGTTTACCAGTAGAACCAGAAGTGTAGATTACATAAGCAAGGTTGTCCGGTTTTAACAAGCAATTAGGATTTTTATGACTTTCGCTAGCAATTTCTGGCCAGTCTGTGTCCAAGCAAATTATCAGTGCTTGGTTTTTTGGCACTTTGTCCACAAGTTGCCTTTGCGTCAATAGAATTGGCACCGCAGCATCTTGGATCACAAATGCCAAACGTTCTTGCGGATAGCTCGCATCTAAAGGTACATAAGCGCCCCCCGCCTTGAGAATTCCTAATAATCCTACTATCATCTCTAGCGATCGCTCGACGCAAATACCTACTAATATCTCTGGTTTTACGCCTTTTGCTTGCAAATAATTAGCTAACTGATTAGCTCGTTCATTTAATTGTTTATAAGTTAATTGTTGATTTTCAAACACCACTGCTACTGCATCGGGGCTACGCTCTACTTGCTCTTCAAATAGCTGCTGGATGCATTTGTCTTGAGGATATTGAATTTCTGGAGCATTCCATTTTGGAAGTAATTGGTAACGTTCTTTTGGTGTTAGGATGTCAATTTCTGATAATTCACAATCAGGATTAGCCGTCACAGTTTCCAGGATTTGTCGAAAATGCCCCAGCATTCTCTGGACAAAATCTGCATGAAAAGCATCTTTTAGAAAAGTTATCGCAACAGAAGTATCTTTAGCGTCAATTTCAAAAACTAATTGAAACTTGTTTAACAAAGAACTGCGGCTGCAAAATCCATCTTGTATCAAAGCAATATCAAAAATTGCTGCTGGATTAACGCCTCTTGCAAGAAACGTTTCGATAAAAGCGTCTACATCATAGCTTTGGTAGCGGTATCCCTCTTGGAGATTACTGCGGGTTGTTTTGAGTAAATCTTTAAATGTGATGCTTTTTCCTCTGTTGCATCGGGAGAATATCAGGCTATCAGCTTTGTCTAGGTTTAAAGCTCCCGTTGCCACAACAAACTCTTCTTGAGCAGTATATTTAAATATTAAAACTTTGATAGCTGATAGATATAAAGCCAGTTTATTAACAGGAGAGTTAGCTGTTAAATTATATACTTTGTCACGCAAACTGTTAGATATAGCATCAACAATTTTATCTTTATCTTCTCTTTTATTCTGACTTGTGTTATTAAATAAAGGTGTTACTGGCTGGATTTCTCGCAGTTGCCGAATTTGGTAATCTATTGAAATAATATGTGCTTCCATGAGTTCTATAAAGCTATTAATATAAATAAACTGGTGTGATTTTGTTCAATTTTACTACTGCTGAAACGTTCGATTTTCAGCAGGTTTAGTCCAAGGCATTTATTGCCAACACCAAAAAACTATACAGACTATAGCGATCGCTAAAATCGCCACACATTGATTTAACTGTCTGTTTTATTAGATAGAGTATCCTAATTATTTGGTCAAATAGTTGATGATCTGTCCTGTTTGAACAGTGGCAATTACTAGAGCCATACAGATTAAATTTACACTATAAGCGTTTTGGAAACAATAAATCATTAAGAAAAAATTTCATCTATTTTTCATTATCGGATGAAAGTAACCCCCAGAACGCTTGTATAAATAGAATTTTATCCATTTAACTTCGTTGTAACTTTTTTTTGTGCGGGGGTGCGATCGCTAATTTACACCCACAGGAAACTAAACAATTTTGTATAAGTCTTGCCAGGCGTACATTTCAGGCGATACCCCTAGCTACTTTAACGTGGTAAGCGATCGCCATGCCGTCAGGCTTCTTGCTCTTAAACCAATGCATACCAATTTTTGAACAGCAATTTTAACTATGATAATTGCAATCTACACAAAAGTATATCTAAGTATTGTTAATCAACAAAGACAGTTAAGACAGTTAAGACAGTTAAGACAGTTAAGGAAAAATAATTTATTAGTGTTGCATATTTACTTTAGTCGTGAGATTATACTTAAATTTAAGCATCAGGAAAATTACACGATGAAAGTAGTAAAATAAAATCTAACTCATTGATTTAGTTAAGTAATTATCTATAAACTGTAAAAATAAAATATATATGCATATACATCAGATAAATCAATTAATCGAAACTCATTCACATGAACAGTTCCCTGAGGAGCATGAGCAAGAAGGAATATTTAAAAAATCAATCAGTTTTGGTGGGCAATTAGAAGATAATTTGCGGACTTTATCAGAAGTATTGGGTGATGCTGTCAAGCACGAAAGTAAAGGAATTACATACATTAGAAATGACCAGACCGAATATTTTCAGACTTATAAAGATTTATATAACGACGCTTTAACTATTTTAGATGGGCTTTATCACCACGGACTAAAGTTAGGAGATAAAGTTATATTTCAAATTGGCCGAAATCAAGATTTTATCCCTGCACTCTGGGCTTGTTTTTTAGGCGGAATCATCCCTGCACCTCTGAGCACTGCTCCTGATTATGATATAGAAAATGCCGCAGTTAAAAAACTTTGCAATGTCTGGCAGATTTTAGATAAGCCTATTGTCTTATCAGATTGTGAATTAATTACTGAAATAGAAAAAGTAGCTACTCAAGCGCATTTAGATGGATTTCAAGTGGTATCCATAGATGATCTGCGAACTAATCAATCTCTATCAAACGAACAGCCGGATGAAATTCCTGAATCATTCCATAAATTACCTCATCTCGCACCATTAGATCCGGCGTTGTTACTATTTACTTCTGGTAGCACCGGTCTTCCCAAGGGTGTGATGCTGCATCATCGTAACCTACTATCGATGTCCGCCGGTACAGTGCGGATGAATAATTTTACTTCAGCAGAAGTTACACTTAATTGGATGCCTTTAGACCATGTGGGGGCAATAGTATTTTTAGGAATTATGGCTGTGGATTTGGCTTGTGATCAAATCCATGTGCCAATTGAATTAATTTTGCGCCAACCCCTGAAATGGTTAGATTTGATTCAAAAGCATCAAGCTACAATCTCTTGGTCTCCCAACTTTGCATTCTCCTTAATTAATCAACACGCCGAAGAACTTAATCAGTGTTGTTATGACCTCTCCTCAATGAAGTTTTTAGTTAATGCCGGAGAGCAAGTTTCGGTCAAAACTATTCGCTTATTTATAGAAATTCTCGAAAAACATCAACTGCAAGATAGAGTAATTAAACCAGCATTTGGGATGACTGAATCTTGTTCTGGAATTACTTGGTCAGCAGGTTTAAGTAAAGATGAACTCACGCAAGAGAATAGTTTTGTATCTCTAGGACGGCCTATTCCTGGGGCTACTATTCGGATTATTGACCAAGAAAATAATGTTTTGCCAGAAAAGGAAATTGGACGACTTCAGATAAAAGGCTTTTCTGTTACTGAAGGATATTATAATAACCCTGAACTCAACCAAGAAGTTTTTCAAGATGGCGGTTGGTTTCTTACGGGAGATTTGGCCTATCTCCACAATGGTGAGTTAGTGATTACTGGTAGAGAAAAACAAGAAATTATTATTAACGGCATCAATTACTTTGCTCATGAAATTGAAACAGCTATAGAAGAATTAGATGGTGTAGCTATTTCTTATACGGCTGCCTTTGCAGTTTTTGATCAAAATAGAGAAACAGATTTATTAGTTATTACTTTTAGCCCGGAATCAGGTAATCTTGAGCAATCGGTAAAATTAGTTAGAGATATTCGCCGCCATCTGACGCAGAAGGTATCAATTGCACCTGCTTACGTGATTCCTTTAGAGTCCGAACTCGTTCCGAAAACATCTATTGGTAAAGTTCAAAAAGCTAAATTAAAAAAAGACTTTGAGCAAGGATTATTTGCAAATCGTATCCAAGAAATTAATGAGTATTTAGTTAGAGATAGGAATAAAACCCAAAGTTTACCACAGTCTGAAAATGAACACAAAATTGCAACAGTTTGGTGTGAAGTATTGCAACTATCGGCAGTAGGTTTACACGATAACTTCTTTGAGTTGGGAGGTCATTCTCTCCACTTAATTAGTGTCCAAAACCTGCTAGAAAAACTTTTTGACCGTCGGCTACCTTTAGCTGAGATGTTTAAAAATTCTACAGTTGCTACATTAGCCAGTTTCTTAACTAAAGAATCAAATTCAACAAAGAATACAGAAGAAGAAAGTCGCAAGCGTGCCGAAAAACGTTCACGTCGCAGTAATGACACTCATGACATTGCCATTATTGGCATGGCTGGCCGATTTCCTGGAGCTAACAATATTCAAACTTTCTGGGAAAATCTCAAAAACGGAGTCGAAACAATATCCTATTTTTCTGAAGAGGAATTATTAGAATCGGGGGTTTCTCCTGAACTGTTCAATCAGCCTAACTATGTAAAAGCCAGACCAATTATCGACAAAGCAGAGTGCTTTGATAGCGACTTTTTTGGATACACAGACCGAGAAGCAGAATTGCTCGATCCTCAGCAACGTTTACTGCTTCAATGTACCTGGGAGTGTTTAGAAAACGCCGGTTACAATTCTAACTCATACCAGGGTGCGATCGCGATGTTTGCTGGGGCAAGTATGAACACTTATTTTATCAATAACTGTTATCCAAATCGCGGTCAATTAGATAGCACTGATGAACTACAACCCTTTACATTAGATTCGATGGGAGGGTTCCAAACTATGGTGGCTAATGACAAAGACTATTTGACGATGCGGATTTCCTATAAACTAAATCTGCGCGGCCCCAGTGTCAATGTCCAAACGGCCTGTTCCACCGGTTTAGTAGCTGTACATCTCGCCTGTCAGAGTCTCTTGAGTGGAGAAAGTGACATGGCTTTAGCTGGTGCTGCTTCTGTTAACTCTCCTCAAAAGATCGGTTATTTGTATCAAGAAGGTTCGATTATTTCTCCAGATGGGCATTGTCGCGCCTTTGATGCCCAAGCGAATGGGACTATTTTTGGTAGTGGAATCGGGGTTGTTCTGCTCAAAAGATTAAAAGACGCTTTAGCAGATAACGATAATATCTATGCCGTGATTAAAGGCTCTGCCATGAATAACGATGGCAGCACAAAATTGGGATTCGCCGCACCTGGAGGAGAAGGTCAGACTTCAGTAGCAGCCGAAGCACTAGCCTTTGCAGGCGTTGAAGCTGATACTATCGGCTTTATAGAAGCTCATGGCACTGGGACAAAACTTGGAGACCCCATAGAAGTTGATGCGCTGGCTAGAGCATATAGCATTGCTCAACAGGGAGAGTGTGCTTTGGGGTCTGTGAAGACAAATATCGGACATATACAAATTGCTTCTGGTATTGTTGGTTTGATCAAAACTACTCTGGCTCTCAAGCATCAAATTATTCCCCCGACTCTGCATTTCAATACTCCCAATCCCCAAATTGATTTTTCTAAGACTCCTTTTTATGTCAATACCAAAGCCCTACCCTGGACTGCAAAGCAACGAGATGGCAAAGAATTGCCGCGACGAGCAGGGGTGAACTCTTTAGGAATTGGTGGTGTGAATGTCCATGTTGTATTAGAAGAAGCTCCTGCCATTATTCCCCAGCAGAATGACATTGAGCGCCCCCACCATTTACTGACACTTTCTGCCAGAACAGAACAGGCTTTGATAGATTTGGCAAAAAGCTATGGAGAATTTCTCGAAAATTCTCCCGAAAGTGAGATCCATAATATAGTATTCACAGCAAATACTAGCCGAGTTAAATTCTCAAATCGTTTGGCTGTAACTGGCTCGAAAATTAGTGATTTTGTTACCACATTGCGTCAGTTTGTCCAACAAGATATAGAGTCAGTAATTCACGCTCAAGTTGATGAAAAGAAGCCTCCCAAAATTGCCTTTTTGTTCACAGGACAGGGTTCTCAATATCTGGGAATGGCTGAACAACTTTATCAAACCCAGCCAACTTTCCGGCAAACTGTAGACCAATGTGAAACGATATATCAAGAATTAACTGGTAAATCTTTATTGCAAGTCATATTTGCTAATTCAGATACAGCTTTAAATTATACATCTTATACACAACCAGCTTTATTTGTTGTCGAAGTAGCACTAGCTCAATTGTGGCATTCTTGGGGTATTCAACCTACTGCGGTTTTAGGGCATAGCTTAGGTGAATATGCTGCTGCTTGTTTTGCGGGAGTTTTTGATATTGAAAGTGGTTTAAAACTCGTTACAAAACGCGCAAATCTAATTGGAGAATTGCCAGCAGAAAATGGAGCAATGGCGGCTATTTTTCTGGATGAAAACTCTATTCGTAAAGTTTGCCAGAGTCAAGGGATAAAAATAGCGATCGCAGCTATCAATGCAGAACAACATACAGTAATATCAGGTGAGAAAAAAATTATTCAACACCTTTGTGAACACTTTACCAACGAAGGAGTTAAAGTTCATCAACTAAAGGTTTCTCATGCTTTTCACTCACCATTAATAGAACCTATATGCGAAGACTTTAAAAGTATTCTGCGGGAAATTAACTTTGCCAAACCCCAAATTACCATTATCTCTAATCTGACGGGAGAAGTTGCTGATGACAGCATTGTTACTCCTGAGTATTGGATTCAGCATTTGTTGCACACTGTGCAATTTCACCAAGGAGTTTTGTCTCTGCAATCTTTAGGGTGTGATACTTTTATCGAAATTGGCCCCCAACCTGTTCTATTAGGAATCGTAAAGTCATCGATATCTAACTCTTTGATATTACCAAGTCTCCGCTCAGGCTTTTCTGATTGGGAGATGTTATTAAAAAGTATTGGCAAGCTTTATGTTCGTGGTGCAAATATAGATTGGTTTGGCATCGAAAAAGATTATCAACCTAGAAGATGTCCTTTACCAACTTATCCTTTTCAGCAACGCCGACATTGGATTCCTTTAAAGACTCAATTACAAACCTCTTCACAAGAATCTGCCGTCGTCAAGATGCTGTCTCAAAAAGATCCCAAAAGCTTGATGCAGACTCTATTAGAAACTGGCAATTATTCTGAAGGGGAAAAACAAACTTTATCGGCAATTGTTCAGCAATTAATTAAGCTGCATCATCAAGACACTGATAATTCTACTTTTGATAACTTACTTTACCAGTTTGAATGGTTGCCTTATGCTTTATCAACTAGAAAATTACAGAATCTCGAAAAAATTCAGACTGATTTAGACTCTTATTTAGAAGAACAAATAAAATCGGCACAAATTACAGGAGTATCTCTAGCTTTTGGGGAGATGGAAGAACTCAGTGCAGATTTTATTGTTAAAGCATTAAAAGATTTGGGATTATTTGAAATCAATACTATTTTCTCTCCAGAAGACAGTTTTCGTCAGGCTGGTATTAAAGAGGAGCATAGATTACTATGGAATCATTGTTTGAAGATATTGCTACAAACAGGGATTTTACAAAAGTATGGTTCTGACTGGAAAATTATCAGTGAACCGCTACAATTTCACCCTGATTTAACAGTAGAGAATTTGATTGTTCAGTACCCAAATGCTTGCATAGAACTGACACTATTTAGGCGAGTAGCATCCAATCTAGCCGCGATCCTTACAGGACATATTTCTCCTTTATCCATCTTATTTCCCCAAGCTGGGCAAATTGGAGCCGCACAATTTTATCAAGAAACATCTTGGGCAAAAGTCCTTAATCTTGGTATCTCTAAAACAGTTGAGCTTTTATTGGCAAATTATTCTCAATTAGAACCAATTCGGATTTTAGAAATTGGTGCGGGAACTGGAGCCACTACCCATCAAGTCCTCAAAGCTTGTGCTTTTCACCAGATTTCCTACACGTTTACTGATATCTCCCCATTCTTTCTTGAAACTGCCAAAGATGCTTTTGCTCAGTTTTCCTTTATAGAATATAAGGTTTTGGATATAGAAAAAGACCCGGAACTTCAAAGCTTTTCACCCGGTTCTTATGATTTGATTATTGCAGCAAATGTATTGCATTCCACGCGGGATTTACAAAGAGAAACCTTACCCCACATTCGAGGTTTGCTTCGTCCCGGAGGACATTTATTACTCCTAGAATTGACCAATGAATCTCGGTGGATTGATTTGATATTTGGCGTGGCTCAAGGTTGGTGGCGTTTTAGCGATTGCAATTTACGATTAGAGCATCCGATAATTGAGGCATCTACTTGGAAATCTATCCTCTTAGAATCTGGCTTTGCTCAAGCTGAATTTGTTTCTCCTGATGAAGAAATCGGTAGTCCGTTATTTCAGCAAAGTATAATTGTTGCCCAAAATGCAGAGAATGATCTTTCTGGAGATTGGCTAATTGTTACAGATTGTGATCAAAATTTACCTTTAGCAATTCAAGAGCAAATTATAAAACATCATGGCTCCTGTGCGATCGCTAATCCAAAACATAGCTTGGAGCTAGAAACAACTTCTCGATCTTTGCGTGGGATAATTTATCTTGTAGATGGCGATCGCAACAATGAATCTGAGTCGATTTTATTTAATCGCTGTAGCTATTTTTTAAATCTTCTCCAGGCAATTAAAAAGATATCATTACCTCCGAAATTATTCCTCGTCACCCAAGGCGGTCAACCTTTTGAATTAGATCAGCCATCCTTTGTTACTCAGTCTCCCCTTTGGGCTTTGGGACGCGTTATTGCACTGGAAGAACCCGAATTATGGGGAGGGATGATTGACCTTGACCCCCACGCTGATATTGCTCAAAATCTTGCCGCTTTATTCTCAGGATTGACAAACTCCGTTGGAGAGGATCATCTTCTCTTCCGCAACGCTCAAGCTTATGTGGCGCGTCTGGTTCCACAGGAATCTTTATCTGCAAAGCCAGTTATTATCCAAACTCAGGCGACCTATTTGATTACAGGAGGTATTGGTCATTTAGGGTTGCAACTTGCTCACCATTTAATTGATTTGGGTGCAAAAAACCTTATTTTGACTACACGTCGTCAATTTCCGCCACGATCTGAGTGGGGGTCACAAGGAGAATTTTCCGCAATTATTCAAAATCTCATTACTTTAGAAGATAAAGGTGCATCTGTAGAAATTTGTCAAGCAGATGTGGGAGATTTTCAGCAAATGTCTGGCATCTTTGCTAACATCCAAAAAACATTGTATCCGCTACGGGGTGTTTTTCATCTGGCTGGAGTGTCAGGACGCAAAGTGCGATTGAGTGAATGTACATTGGATGATCTTGAAGAGGTTTTTCAAGCCAAAGTTCGGGGTTCCTGGAATTTACATCAGTTATCTTTAGAGACACAATTGGACTACTTTGTATTTTTCTCTTCCGCAGGTGCAATTTGGGGAGCTAAGGAGCAAGGTTTATACGATGCTGCTAGTCATTTGATGGATGCTTTAGCTCATTTACGTCGTCTTCAAGGATTACCAGCTACTACTTTGAATTGGGCTTTATTAGCTGGGAATGGTATAGTTTCTGAAGAATATGAAGATTGGCTCAAACAGATTGGCATGAAGGAAATTCCTTTAGATAATGCTTTTCAAGCTATGAATGCTATTATGACATCTGGTAAAACGCAAGTTTTATTGGCTGATGTCGATTGGGTTCGGTTCAAAAATATTTATCAATTTTATGGGAAAAAACCTCTTTTAGAGAAATTGGGGTTGCCCGAAGTTGCTGTTAAATCTATTAAAGAATCAAGTTCATCACGCCGTTTTCTAGAAGAGGTGCCGCCAGGGGAACGTCGAGAACATTTGTTTGAATATGTTGGGAAGCAAGTAGCTACTATTTTAGGAATTAAGCAGATGCCTGACCCCAATCAAGGATTTTTAGAAATGGGGATTGATTCTCTGCTTTCTATTGAGTTAAAAAATCGGTTAGAAAAAGGATTGGAGGTTTCTTTGCCTGCTTCTTTGATATTTGATTTTCCTAATATTACAAGATTGGTTGATTATTTGGTGGAACAAGTTTTTGGTTGGCAGGTTAATGTATCTGCTGATGTTGCGGAGGTTCAGCAAGAGGTTAGTGAGGATCTAATTTTGCAGCAGCTTGCGGATTTGGAGGCTTTTCTTGGTAATTCTTGATTTTTTTTAGCTCACGCAGAGACGCAGAGGCGCAGAGTAAGGAGGGAAGGAGAAAAGTGGATATATCAGATAAGGATAAGTCTGTCCAAGCTAGGGTGTTTAAGGCGCTGAATGAAGCGAACGAGAGATTAAAGGCTGTTGAAGCTAAACAAAGCGAACCGATCGCAGTTGTTGGTTTGGGTTGTCGTTTTGGTAATGATATTTCTACCCCTGAGGCATTTTGGTCTTTTCTTAAGGCTGGTGGTAGTACGCTCAGAGATATACCGCGCGATCGCTGGAATACTTCTGATTTTTATGACTCAGAGCGTGGGAAAGCCGGTAGAATCTATGTATCTCAAGGCGGTTTTCTCGATGATGTTTCGATGTTTGACGCGCAATTTTTCGGGATTGCACCGAGAGAAGCTTTGCATATTGATCCTCAGCAGCGACTACTGTTAGAGGTTGCTTATGAGGCGTTGGAAAATGCTGCTATGGCTGCGCCTACTTCTAGAATTGGCAAAACTGGGGTTTTTATTGGGATTACAAACAATGATTATACTCGTCTGATTGCACCAAGGGATGATTATAGCGCAGTTGGTGCTTATCATATATCTGGAAATCATCTAAATGCTGCTGCTGGACGCATCTCTTATATTTTGAATCTTAACGGCCCTAGTTTGGCTGTAGATACAGCTTGTTCTTCTTCGCTGGTGGCTGTTCATTTGGCGTGTCGTTCTTTGCGATCGCAGGAATGCAGACAAGCTTTGGTGGGGGGTGTAAGCCTGATTCTGACGCCGGAAGTGCCGATCGCGTTGTGCAGAAATCAGATGTTAGCTACTGATGGTAGATGCAAAACTTTTGATGCCACCGCTGATGGGTTTGGCATTGGCGAGGGTTGTGGAGTCGTCGTTTTAAAAAGGTTGAGTGAAGCCTTAAAAGATGGCGATCGCATTTGGGCATTAATTCGGGGAACAGCTGTAAATAACGATGGTGCAAGTGGTGGCTTTACAGTTCCTAACGGCCCTGTGCAGACAGATTTAATTCGTGAGGCTCTTAATGACGCGCATTTGAGTGCTGATGTCATTGATTATGTTGAAGCTCACGGTACTGGTACGGCTTTGGGAGATCCCATTGAAATTAAAGCGATCGCTGATGCTTTATGTGTCAATCGCTCTAAATCCCAACCTTTGTTAGTGGGTTCTATCAAGACAAATCTCGGTCATTTGGCGGCGGCGGCGGGGATTTCTGGTTTAATTAAGACTGTATTATCTATATATCATTCGGAAATTCCGGCTCATTTGAATTTCCAAAAACCAAATCCTCATATTAATTGGGACAGCTTACCGCTTGATGTGGTGACACAAATTCGTCCCTGGAATGTTAGCAATGAGAAGATAAAAGCGGCTGGAGTTAGTTCTTTTGGAGCATCGGGAACTAATGCTCATGTTATCTTGAGTGAACCTCCTCAAGTACAGTCCCCGGTTAAAACAACATTCCCCGTACTAATTACCCTCTCTGCTAAAGATGAAGAGCGTTTACATCTGTTGGCGGATCGTTTTATTGACTATGTTGATGATGATTTAAATTTAAATGATATTGCCTTTTCTTTAAATACAGGCCGTTTTCATCATAAACAACGACTAGCTTTGTTGGTTTCTAGTGTTGACGCTTTTCGAGAGGGACTTAGTAGTTTCGCGCAAAGGCGCAAAGGCGCAAAGGTAGGAAGTGGGGTTATTTGTGGGGAGGCGCAAGGAAATACTAAGGTTGCTTTTCTTTGTAATGATGAGGGAGTGATATCTCCTGGTGTAGGGGAAGAGCCTGTATTTCGTGAGGCGTTTATTCGGTGCGATCGCCTATTCCAAAGTTATTTAAGTTTTTCTATAGAAAAGTTATTTGATCAAGCTCAACAGCACTACGATCCTTTGTATGTGCAGCCAGCTTTATTTGCGCTGCAATATGCTCTTTGTGAACTCTGGAAATCTTGGGGAATTCGGCCTTCTGCGATTTTAGGCTATGGTTTGGGTGAGTATGTCGCTGCTCAACAAGCTGGAGTTTTTTCTGTTGAAGATGCAGTTAAGTTGGTTGCAAGTCGCGCTCGTTTATTCAGCCAAAAACTTGGGGAAAACAGATTTTTAGCTTTTCAAAAGGTAGCTGAAGAAGTTTCTTATCATAATCCGCAACTCACTTTAATTTCTAATGTTAATGGTGAAGTTGTTAGTAGTTCTGTTAAAACTGCCGCTTACTGGGTGCAACAGGTTCGTCAATCAGATAATAGTGATAAGGGAATTGCCACTCTACATCAGATGGGCTATCAAATCTTTCTAGAAATTGGAACTCAGCCCACACTAATTAATATTGTCCGTCAAAATTTGCCTGGTAGCGAAATCCTTTGGTTGTGTAGTTTAGCTAAAGATGTCAGCAATTATCAGCAAGTGCAAACTGTCTTAGCAGAACTATATGTAAGAGGAGCAAATATTAATTGGAAAGAATTCCATCGATCAGGGCAGAAAATTAGTTTACCAAATTCTCCTTTTATCCGCAAACGCTATTGGGTAACTCCTGTTAATGAGAAACAAGATTTAGTTAGCAAATCTCATAATTATGGACACCCATTACTAGGCGATCGCCTGCCTTCCCCTCTATCTTCTATTCAATATCGAGCTAGCATTAGTCAGAACAACCCAGCGTTTTTGGCAGAACATCAAGTTTTTGATCAACCTATCTTTCCAGGGGCGGCATTTATTGAGATGGCGTTAGCTGCGGTAGAAGGTAACACCGTTAGATTAGAAAATATTGAATTTAATAAAGCCTTGTTGCTTCGAGATATAGAAAATACTTTACAATTAATTATTGAGCCAAAAGCCGACAGTAAAGAACTTTTTCACATCTATAATAAAGCTGGCAATAATTGGGATTTGCTCGTTTCGGGAGAAATTAAAAAACTAAAATTAATTGATTCAACTAACCACAATCTGGAACAAATAAAAGCTGACTGTCCAGAACAGCTTGAGATTAAGTCATTTTATCAAACATACCAAAAATCTGGAGTTAATTATGGTAATAGCTTTCAGTTAATTCAGAAACTTCACCGTGGTAAAAATAGCGCGATCGCTGAAATAAAGTTAACCGATACTCTGCGTTTAGAAGCCAGAAATTACCAATTTCATCCTGCCATGCTTGACGCTTGTTTTCAGGCGATCGCAGCTATTTTATTTCAGCAAGAGTCATTTGTAACTTATGTACCAATCCGCATTGCTAAATTCCAGTTTTTCCGCTCTCCAGGTGATAGCGTCATCAGTGTAGTTAAACTAATCAAAAGTTCTCCTAATTTGATTGTCTCTGATATTGATATTTATTCAGAATCAGGTGAGTTACTAGTAGCAATTACCGGATTTGAACTAAAATCTGTTCAACGCCAAGAAATTATCCGCCATAAAAGCCAAGCTCAATCCTATCTAGAAGAATGGATTCCCCTAACGCCTTTTTTACCCGATGGTAGAGATTCCTTACTTACTCCTGATGTAATTAAGATTCAAGTTAAACCACAGCAATTAGAACAGCAATTGGCGGAGAAATTGCGCCAATATGAACGCTTGCTTAGTGAGATGGAAAGTTTAAGCGTAAGTTATATATGGGAAGGTTTAAAAAAGCTTAACTGGCAACCTCAATTAAATCAAACTTATCAAGAAGAAAAAATTGCCGCTCAAGGTGGAATTGTTGATTTTTATCGTCCCTTATTATCGCGGTGTTTAGCAATTCTAGCCGAGGAAGGAATTGTTACTCAACAACAAAATGGATGGTTATTAGCAAAAGAACCAAAAACATCTTCATCCCAATTGCAAATTCAACACCTACGCAGCGAATTTCCCGATTATCTTGCAGAAATTAATCTCATAGAACGTTGTGGTTCAGCTTTGGCTGCTGTGATGCGTCGTCAAATTGAGCCGTTAGAATTGCTATTTCCCCAAGGCGATTTAAATGCGATCGCATCTGTGTATTCTGATGCGGCTGGGGCTAAGTTGATGAATGAATTAGTTGCAGAAACTATTAAATGTGCAGTAGCAAATTTACCAACAAATCGTCAGCTACGAATTCTTGAAATTGGAAGCGGAACAGGATCAGCCACCACTGCAATTTTACCGCATTTAAATAGTGGTCAAATTGAATACGTATTTACTGATATTTCCTCTAGATTCTTAACCAGAGCCAAAGAAAATTTTAGCCATTATCCCTTCATAAAATATCAATTATTAGATATAGAAAAGAATCCCTTAACTCAAGGTTTTCTCCCAGGAAGTTTTGATATAATTATCGCCGCCAACGTCCTCCATGCAACAGCAGATATTGACAAAACACTCCAGCACGTACATTCCCTAATCGCTCCTAACGCCCTACTAATACTATTAGAAAGTACTGGTGCACGTCGTTGGATAGATTTAACCTTTGGCTTAACAGAAGGATGGTGGCTATGCAGTAAAGATCCCCACCGCAATAGCTATCCTTTACTAAATACAAAACATTGGCAAAATTTACTCGCCAATCATCATTTTACAGAAATTAACGTCATCGAACCAACCAACCCAGAGACACACAACCTATTAAAACAAAGCGTCATCATCGCCAAAAGCAACCCTCCTCCTCTCCGCGCCTCCGCGCCTCTGCGTGAAATAATCTTTGCCGATACAAAAGGAATAGCCCAAAATTTAATCATCCCATTACAACAGCGAGGCATTACTTATTCACTCATCTCACCTCAACAAATTAATCCTGACAACCCCGAAGATTATCTCTTACTATTACAAAACCTCTTAACACCAGAAACTCGTGAAATCATCTACCTCTGGCCATTACAAGAAATAGAAGGCGAAATTTATCAAAAAGTAGAAATTCATTGTAAACGATTCCTATTTTTAATTCAGGCATTATTACAACAAGAAAATCCCCCCGCACTTATTCTTGTCACCCAAGGTTCCGTACCAGCCAAACAAGTTACAACCCTCACATCTCCAGCCCAATCTTCATTATTAGGAATCGCTTTAAGCCTAGTACTAGAACATCCTGAATTAAATTTTAGAGCCATAGATTTAGATCCTAACGGACAAGATTTAGGAGAAAAATTATTCCGAGAACTCTACAGCGATACACAGGAAAACCGCGTAGCCTTGCGCGGAGATCAACGCTTTTCTCCGCGTTTGGTAGAGAAAAAACTAGAAGAAGGAAACATCAATTTCCATCAAGATGGCTTTTATTTAATTTCCGGTGGTACAGGCGGATTAGGTTTAGCCACTGCCCGATGGATGATAGAATGTGGCGCTCGTCATTTAGTATTGTGCAGTCGCAGTGGTGCCAAAGCTATCACTCCCGAAATTCTTACAAATCTGCAATCCCTTAACGCAGACATCCAAATCAAAGATGTTGATGTCACAGATGCCGAGAAACTTCACACCTTACTAGAAGAATGTCGTTCCCAGTATCCTGTGCGGGGGATTTTCCACATCGCCGGCACTTTAGACGATACAACATTATTGCGACTCACACCAGAACGTTTTAACCATGTTCTAGCGCCCAAGGTGAAAGGAACTTGGTTACTTCATCAATTAACACTCAACGATCCTTTAGATTTCTTTGTTTGTTATACCTCTGCTGTGTCGCTGATTGGCTCGGCTGGACAAGCTAATGCTGCTGCTGCTAATGCCTTTGAGGATGCCTTTGCCTATTTTCGTCATGCACATAATTTGCCTGCCACAGTCATCAATTGGGGGCCGTGGAGTGAAATTGGTGCAGCAGTCGATCGCAATGTCTTAGAGAGATTAGCAACTAAAGGTTATGATGCGATCGCACCTGATTTAGCACTAAATACTCTAGAAAAAATCTTGTTTAATAAGATTGTCCGTGCTGGTGTAATTGCAATTGATTGGCAACGTTTCCCCTACATTAACCAAAGCTTTTATCAAAACTTCTTACCCTTAGTAGAAACTAAATCTCAAAATACATCAAATATTTTAGAGCAGTGGCAAACCATACCTGTAAAACAGCGTCGTGATTTACTAATTCGTCACCTTAGTTTCCGTGTCTCCACTGTATTAGGACTATCAACCGATGAAGTAGTTTCTCCCCAACAAGGCTTTTTTGATTTGGGGATGGACTCGCTTACCTCAACAGAACTTCGCAATCTTCTACAAACCGATTTTAACTGTTCTTTAGCCACAACAATTACTTTTCGTTTTCCCAACGTGGAAACTTTAACAGATTATCTACTGCGGGAAGTTTTAACTATCTCCGAGGTGGAAATTCCTGGACAAAAGCTAAATCCTAATAAACCTCCTTCCCTACAAGGGAATGGGGATTTCAAAGCCTCTCTCCCAGTGGGGGAGAGGTTTGGAGAGGGGTTCTTCGGTAAACTTGATGACTTTTTAAACATCCCCTCAGAAAAACCACAACAAGAAGAAGATCCTATTGTCATTGTAGGCATGGCTTGCCGATTTCCTGGCGGTGCAAATGATCTAAAATCTTTCTGGGAACTTTTAGAACAGGGGAAAGATGCGGTGAGAGAAATTCCAGGCGATCGCTGGGATATTCAAGCATGGTATCATCCCGATCCAGATACACCAGGAAAAATATCTTCTTCTTACGGAGCATTTCTAGAGCAAATAGATCAGTTTGATGCCGAATTTTTTGGAATTCTCCCCCGTGAGGCTATCGCTATAGATCCTCAGCAACGTTTGCTGCTAGAAACTACTTGGCAAGCTTTAGAATCTGCGGGACAAAATCCTCAGCAGTTACGCAATAGTCAAACTGGCGTTTTTGTTGGGGCGATGACTCAAGACTATGCACAATTGAGTTATGCCCCAGAAGCAATCAATGCCTACACCGGTTCTGGGACTTCTGTAAGTGTAGCAGCCGGTCGTCTATCTTATGTCTTTGGCTTGCAAGGGCCATCAATGACAATTGATACTGCTTGTTCTTCTTCATTGGTAGCAGTACATTTAGCTTGCAATGCCTTACGTAATGGTGAGTGTGACATTGCCCTTGCGGGTGGTGTCAACGTAATTTTAACCCCGGTAATTTCCTTAATTGAAAGTCGCGCTCACATGCTTGCACCTGATGGACGTTGCAAAACTTTTGATGCCAGTGCCAATGGCATGGTACGGGGCGAAGGTTGCGGGATGATTGTTCTCAAACGGTTGAGTCAAGCAGTTAAGAATGGCGATCGCATTTTAGCTAGAGTTTATGGTACAGCAGTTAATCACGATGGCCCAAGTAGTGGACTGACAGTGCCTAATGGTGATGCTCAGGAAAAATTGTTACATCAAGCACTGAATGCAGCGAAACTTAAACCAGAGCAAATAGACTTTATCGAAGCTCATGGTACCGGTACTGCGATCGGTGATCCGATTGAATTAGAAAGTATGGCTGCGGTGTTTAGCGATCGCCCCCAAAATCGACCTTTAATTATTGGTTCTGTCAAAACAAATTTAGGACATTTAGAAGGGGCAGCCGGAATTGCTGGGTTAATTAAAACTGTTTTAGCCTTACAAAACAATAAAATTCCTCCCCATCTTCACTTTGAGCAGCCCAATCCCCGTTTTGATTGGAGTTCTCATATTTTTGAAGTTCCAGTACATGGAAAAAACTGGCATCCTAGTGAACGAGAACGAATTGCGGGAGTTAGCTCCTTTGGATTTAGTGGTACGAATGCCCATATTATTGTTGGAGAAATTGCATCTACTTCTCCCCAGCAATCTGATAATCAGCTTTATCTTCTACCTCTTTCGGCTCGTTCCGAAAAATCACTCCAAGAGTTAGCAAAAAACTATCAATCCGCTTTAAATGAATCTGGAAATTTAGCCGATGCTTGTTTTACTGCAAGTACAGGAAGAGCTATTTTCCGCCATCGATTGTGTATTGTAGCTGACTCAATCACTACAGCAGAGAAAGCACTTGCTGATTTTGAAGAAGGTAATAATTCTGATAATGTAATTACGCCAATTGCATCAGAGAATCAATCAAATATAGCTTTCCTATTTTCAGGACAAGGTTCTCAATATTCAGGGATGGGGCAAACTCTTTACAACAAAGAACCTGTCTTTAAAAATACTCTAGATATTTGTGACAAAATCCTGCAACCTATTTTAGGAAAATCGCTATTAGATTTAATCTTCCAATTGCAAAATAGCGATTTGCTCGAACAGACTCAAATCACACAGCCAGCGCTTTTTTCGCTTGAATATGCACTTGCTAAATTATGGCAATCCTGGGGAATACAACCCTCGGCACTTTTAGGACATAGCATTGGTGAATATGTTGCAGCTTGTTTAGCTGGAGTCTTTTCTTTAGAAGATGCCTTGCAATTAGTTACCCAACGCGGTCACTTAATGGGAGAACTGCCGCAAAATGGAGCTATGGCAGCAATTTATGCTGATTATGAAACAGTAAAAACCTATAGCAGTCAAGTTAATATTGCCGCAGCCAACGGTTCAATTACTGTAATTTCTGGCTTTAATGAAATTATCGATCAACAAGAGAAACTTTTTATAGAACAAGGTTATAAAACTAAACGCTTGGCAGTATCTCATGCTTTTCATTCTGCTTTAATGGAACCAATTATTGATGAGTTTGCTGAAGTTTTAAATAGAATTTCTTTCCATGAACCAAGCTTGACTATTATTAGCAATGTCACAGGCAAACCAATTGGTAAAGAAATCGCCACTGCTGATTATTGGTTACACCATCTTCGCAGCACTGTGCATTTTGGTAAAGGATTTCAATTCTTAATTGACAGTGGTTATCGCTGTTTTCTGGAATTGGGGCCGAAGCCTGTGTTACTAAGTATGGCGCGATTAAGTTCTCAACTCCAAGAAACATTATGGCTACCCAGCATCGTACCTGGACAAGATGAACAAGCCCAGATGTACAGAAGTTTGGCGAGACTTTTTGTTAATGGTTACTCAATAGAATGGGCGGAGGTATTTAGGCAAGGAAAGCGGATTTCTTTACCTACTTATCCATTTCAACGAGAACGCTACTGGTTGGCAAACTCAGAATTTTCTCTAGCTGAAATAAAAACTAAGTTGCATCCTTTTATCAGTGATTTCAAAAAACTAGCTACAGGAGAAATTATCTTTGAGGGAGATATAAAAGCCGATAATCCTGGATATCTTGAAGAACACAAGGTATTTGAAAAAATCCTATTTCCAGCGACGGGGTTCATTGAAGCAATTTTAGCAGCCAGCCAGAAAATATTTGCTGATAATTTGGTAATTATACAAAATGTGTCAATTCATCAGGGGTTGTTATTATCTCAATCTCAAACTATATTACAAATGATTTTTAAGCCGAAAAAATCATCTGGCTATGGTTTTGAGATATTTAGTAGTAATTCATCACAAGATAATTGGATTCTTCATGTCAGTGGTGAGATTAAAGCTAAAAATGGATATGAAAATCTCACGCAGAGGCGCAGAGACGCAGAGGAAGACAGAGGAGAATCTGTTGATATATTCAGATTTTATGAGCTTTATCAGCAGATGAGAATTAGCTATGGGGAGAGATTTCAAGCTATTCAAGAATTACGTTATTTAGGAAATGGTTCCCAGGCTCGAATTAGTATCGATCGCAGTTTAGCAGATCAGCGCTATTGTTTGCATCCTGTGCTTTTAGATGCTTGCTTACAAAGTATTGGCGCGGCTTTCCCAGAAATTCACGGTAAGGAATTACATTTACCCTATGGTTTTTCTTCATTGGAGTTCTTTGGAAATCCTGGTTATCAAGCTTGGACACGAGTTTATATTAAATCTGATACTAACGGTGAAATATCTGTAGATGTAGATGTTTATGATGAACAAGAACAGCTTTGCGCTCGGTTTACAGACTTAGTAGCACGGCGAACTAATCCGGTAGTTTTACAGCGTTTATGGCAGGATACTGAAAAAGATTGGTTTTACCAAGTTCAATGGAAAAAGCTAAATTCAATTCCCGATGTTGCAGGAGACTCTCGAAATTCTTGGTTAGTGTTTGTTCATCCTGGTACAGCGTTGAAGCAGTTGATAAATTTATTTAAAAAAGCTGGAGAACGAGTTATTACTGTGGAACTGGGTGATGATTATGAATATTGTAATCAAGATAATTTTGTGATCAATCCATCTCAAAAATCTGATTTTCAGCATTTATATCAAGAAGCATATCCATCGGGAGAATTTCCCACAGGGGTGATTTTTGCTTGGGAAACTGCACCTGTTACAGAAGATGCAGATGCAGTTTACAAAAGTTGTAATGCGGTATTGCACTTAATCCAAACCATCACCGCTCACTGGAAAAAATTACCTGATTTATGGTTAGTAACTCGCGGTGCAAATCAAGTGCTAGCTGAGACTTCCTTGCAACCTAAACAGTCTTCATTGTGGGGATTAGGAGCAGTAATTAATAACGAATATCCCCAAATTCGTTGTGTATGTTTGGATTTATCACCTACTGGAGAGCCAGATGAAGCTAAGTTTTTGTTTAACGAATTTCATACTCCAAACAGCGAGTTACGTCTAGCTTTACGCAAAGGAAACCGCTATGGAGCAAGGTTAGTATCTGCAACAATTCCCACAGCACAAAAGCAGCAGCTAGTTAGCCAAGAAGGAGCTTATTTAATTACTGGAGGCTTGGGTAAAATTGGCTTGCTGGTGGCTGAATGGCTATCAGAAATGGGGGCTAGTCATTTAGTTTTGTGTAGCCGTCAGATCAAATCTAAACTAGAAGCGATCGCATCATTAACTAAAAATGGTACACAAATTACAGTTATCAGCGCTGATATTACCTCAGCAGCAGATATGGAACAAATCTTCTCCCGTTTTGGCACAGAATTACCCCCCTTACGAGGAGTAATTCACGCGGCTGGTGTCTTGGATGATGGACTTTTAAGCAATCAAAATTGGGAAAGATATCAAAATGTCATGCGTCCCAAAGTAGAAGGTACTTTATTATTAGACCGCTACACCCGCAACCTCTCTTTAGACTTTTTCATTGCCTTTTCTTCTGCGGCTGTAATCCTCGGTTCACCTGGTCAAAGTAGTTACGCTGCTGCTAATGCTTTTATGGATGCTTTAATGCAGCAACGACAAAGTTTAGGACTACCAGGTATCAGCATCAATTGGGGAGCATGGGATACAGGAAATGAAATTGACAAACAACGTTTTGCTAATTGGGGTATTGAAAGTATGTCTTCTGATACCGCCCTTAAATATCTCAGTCAATTAATTTTAGGCAAAGTTTCCCAAGGAGCGATTATTGATATTGATTGGTCTACTTTTAATCAAGCTTTTAACATTAATCAACCATTCTTTGCAGAAGTAAGAAGTCCAAAAGGAAACAGCCAAGAGAGTTATGCAAAATTGTTGGAACGGTTAATGTCTGTACCTGTGGATGAGCGAGCCACAACTTTATCCCAAGGAATTGAGCAACTATTCCGCGAAGTGACTGGTTTACCTGTAACTAGCGTGATTCCTCAACAAACCTCCTTTTTAGAGTTAGGCTTAAACTCGCTAATGGTACTAGAATTTAAAAATAGGCTAGAAGGTAATTTAGCTTGCACTTTATCTTCATCTGTAATATTTGATTACCCTAATCTTGAAAGTCTTAGTAATTATCTGCGCGAAGAAATATTAGCTGATAATATACAATTTGAGGTAAAAACAAACTCACAAACAGATACTATAAATCCTTATGACAGCCTTGATGAAGATGAACTTACAATATTACTTAATCAAAAGTTAGCGGAGCTTGATAAATATGGAGAGTGAATATTTAAGAATTAAATTACTTCACGCAAACAAGATAAATGTCATCTCAACTTTCTCAAATCAAACTTTGCGTCCCTTTGCGTAAACCTCCGCGTTCCTCTGCGTTAAAAAATAAATTCTATGGTTCAAAATACAGATTATAAAAAATTAATAGCATCAACCTTAACAAAAATGGAGGCAATGCAGGCTCGCATTACCGAATTAGAAACGAGACAAAGTGAGCCAATTGCTGTTGTTGGGATGGGATGTCGTTTTCCTGGAGGAATAAATTCTCCTGAAGCTTATTGGAATTTTTGTAAAGCAGGGCTTGATGCGATTGTAGAAGTCCCTAAAAGCCGTTGGGATATCTCAAAATTTTATGCTGAAGAACCCACTCCCGGCAAAATGAATACTCGTTATGGAGGGTTTCTTCAAGAAGATATTGCAGAATTTGATGCCCGTTTCTTCTCTATATCTTCCCGTGAAGCAACCTCAATGGACCCCCAACAAAGGTTACTACTTGAGGTAACATGGGAAGCTTTAGAAAATGCCAATATACCACCGACTAATTTAGCAGGCGATCGCGTTGGTGTGTTTGTTGGTATCACTAGTGTTGACCACGCCATGATGGTCTACAAAAGCAATTATGATGAAATCGACTCTTTTTTTGGCACAGGAAACGCCCTGAGTGCAGCAGCAGGTAGGTTATCTTATTTTTTAAACCTCCGCGGCCCTTCCATGTCTATTGATGCGGCTTGTGCTTCTTCACTGGTAGCCGTTCACCAAGCTATTCGCAGTTTAAGAAATAATGAGTGCGAACTGGCTTTGGTAGCTGGGGTAAATCTCATCTTAAATCCAGCAATTACAATCAACCTTTCCCAGTCGGGGATGATGTCTCCAGATGGTCGCTGCAAGACCTTTGATGCGGCTGCAAATGGTTATGTACGGGGCGAAGGGTGTGGGGTTTTAGTGCTGAAACGCTTATCTGTGGCTCAGAAAAAGGGCGATCGCATCCTCGCTGTATTACGAGGATCTGCGGTCAATCATAATGGTGCAGCCGCCGGTTTAACAGTTCCCAGTGGCCCTGCACAACAAGATTTACTCCGTCAAGCCTTAGCTGATGCCAGAGTCGCACCCCAGAAAGTCGGGTATATAGAAGCACATGGCACTGGAACTTCTTTAGGAGATCCAATAGAGATGAATGCGATCGCGGCTGTTTATGGAGAGCGATCGCAACCTCTTTATGTCGGTTCAGTTAAAACTAATATCGGACATCTCGAAGCCGCCGCAGGTTTAGCGGGAATGATCAAGGCAATTCTCGCCCTCCAGCATGGTGAGATCCCGCCTCATCTTCACTTTCAGCAGCCAAATCCCCTGATTAATTGGCAAGGATATCCGATCAAAATTCCTAGTCAAACGATACCCTGGTCTAACAATGGCGAAGTCCGCATAGCTGGAGTTAGTTCCTTCGGTTTTTCTGGAACCAATTCCCATGTAATTGTTGAACAAGCGCCTGTTGCAAAAACAACAGAAATTAAGCTAAAACTTCCTAGTTATCTGTTAACTATTTCTGCTCATAACGAAACTGCTCTCAAAGAACTAGCTCGACGTTTTCACACCCATTTAAAATCTCATCCAGAAATCGGAGATATTTCTTATAGTGCAGCTATTGGTAGATCGCCCTTACCTGAACGTTTAGCGATCGTTGCAGATACATTACCAGAATTGCAACAAAGATTAGCAGCTTTTGCCGACGAAAACAATATTGATAATCTAACTTTTTATCAACGCTTCGCAGGAGAAAAACAGCCGAAAATCGTTTTTCTCTTCACTGGTCAAGGAGCTTGTTATGCAGGTATGGGTCATAAACTCTACCAAACCCAACCTAGATTTCGCAAATATATTGATAAATGTGCCGAAATATTAGCGAATCATTTAGAGCATCCATTACAAGATATATTGTTTGGTAATCAAACAGATTTACTCAATCAAACTGCATACGCTCAACCAGCTATATTTGCTCTAGAATATTCTCTTGCCATGCTGTGGCAATCTTGGGGAATCGAACCTAGCTTACTAATTGGTCATAGCGTTGGTGAGTATGTAGCAGCTTGTATTGCAGGGGTATTTAATTTAGAAGCAGGTCTACAATTAGTTGTTAAACGTGGGCAATTAATGCAAACTGCGCCCATAGGAAAAATGGCTTCAGTTTTTGCAGATGAAGCAACTGTACTTTCTCTGATCAAAAATTACAGTGATACAGTTTCAATTGCAGCTATTAATCATCCTCAACAAATTGTAATTTCTGGAGAAAGCAATAGCATTGATGAGATAATTACCAACTGCAAAACCCAAAATATTACTGCTCAATTCCTCTCAGTTGCGGGTGCTTTTCATTCTCCATTAATGGAGCCAATTTTAGATGAATTTGAAGATGCTGCTCATAATATTTCCTACAATCATCCTCAAATTCTGCTAATTTCAGGAATTGACGGAAAACCTTTAGAAAATCCGCCCGATGCCAGTTATTGGAGACAACAATGCCGTCAACCTGTGCAATTCTTGCAGAGTATCATTACGGCATTAAATAAAGGATATAACCTGTTTTTAGAAGTAGGTTCAAGACCAATACTATCAGATCAAGGTCGCCGTTATAACGATGAAGTTATCTGGCTGAGTTCTCTAAATAGAGGTTTGGATAACTGGCATACAATGCTCTCCACACTAGCCCAACTCTACATTAATGGAGTTAGTTTTAATGCCGAAAAATTTAATGAAGATTACGGCTACAGAAATGTCCAATTACCCACCTATCCCTTTCAAAGAAAACGTTTCCAATTTCAGCCCACTGTTTTAGTTGAATCTAGCCAAATTAACGAAGAGTATATAGAAAGAGAGCAAACTAAAATGACCGTAGCAAAAGTTTCAAAAAGCCAAATACATCAGCAGGAAATCCGCAACAAGTTAAAGTCTATTTTAGCTCTGCTTCTCAAAGAAAATGAAACTGACATTAGAGAGGATGAAACCTTATTAAATCTAGGAGCAGATTCTATCATTTTGACCGACTTTGCTCGTAAAGTTGAAGAAAAGTTTGGTGCAAAAGTCAAGATAGATCAATTATTTACCGATTTGCAAACAATTGCTGATATAGCTAATTATCTGTCTAATTATATTGAACAAGAACCATTAGAGACATCAGAGCAAATATTAGTAGATAATATATTAAATAATTACCTGTTGGTAATTTCCCAATTACAACCGATTGCTGTTGCTTATATTCTCAAAGCTTTAGAAGCATTAGGCAAGAGACTAAATAAAACAGAAACCTGGACAACAGAAACTTTATTGCAAACTTTGCCTATTGCCCCAAAATATCATGTTTTAGTCACTCGTTATTTAAAAACTTTAGAGCAAGCTGGAATTATTCAAAATCAAGGTAATGTTTGGACAGTACAAAACTTACCTGCGCCTTTTGATTTACCAGAAGTACTAGAAAACCTGCAAAAAACTAGTCCCGCAGCGAAACCTGAGTTGGAAATGCTGCAACGCTGTGGAGAAAACTTAGCAGAAGTCCTGAAAGGAAATATAGATCCTCTGGAGTTAATTTTCCCAGCAGGTTCAATAATTCATGCCGAAAGCATATATGGTAATTCTCCTGTATCTCGTTTGATGAATCAACGAGTAGCCCAAGAAATTAACCTAATTTTAAAAAGTTTTTCTAGCCGCGATCGCCATTACCAAATTATCGAAGTCGGAGGTGGTACAGGTGCGACTTCGGAAGCAATTCTTAATGACTTAAATCTCAATAACATAACTTATTCTTTTACCGAACTCTCTCCTGTTTTACTAAATAAAGCTCGTCAAAAATTTAAATACAAAGATAATCTCAACTTCCATCAACTAGATATTGAAAAATCACCAGTTTCTCAAGGACTACCAGCACATTCTTATCACATAGTTGTTGCTGCTAATGTGCTTCACAGTACCCGAAATATTACAGAAACACTCAATCATATCCGAGAATTGTTACTACCCGGTGGTTACTTGGTACTACTAGAAACAGTAGAAAATAATTCCTGGCTAGATTTAACCTTTGGACTCACACCAGGATGGTGGCGCTTTCAAGATAAAGAGTTACGTTTAGATACTCCTTTGTTAAGTGGAGAAACTTGGTGTTCTGTTTTAAAACGCTGTGGTTTTGCTACTGCGAATAGTTTTTCTAAACAGAACAATATCAGTATCTATAATGGGCAAGAGTTAATTATTGCTTCCGCCTCTGCTGAACTGTCGCCTGTTGCTGAAAGTGCTATTGTTAGCCAAGCGAAAACAGTACCTATATCAATACAAAGCTCAGGTAAAGAAGCTTTGATGATGGCTCAACTGCAATCTTTGAAAGACCTTAAAGATATCCATGAAAAAACCATTATCAAGCAATTAGAAATACTTCAATCTGCATCTGTTGTACCGATATCAGAAGGATTAATTCATCAGATAGAAACCGTTGCTCCTGCTCAAAAAGCAAAAATAGAAACTGCATCTCCCCCCCAGAAAATTAAAACTGATTCACCTAAAAAAACTAGCTCTCCAAGTTTAAACCCACTTGCCTTAAAGCTGAATGAGAATGAATCTTTATCGGCAAAGCAGCAAGCTTTTATCAGCAATTTAGAGATTATTTATAATCAAAAAACTGCGAAATCCAAGGCATATTCACAAAATAGCCGTAAAACAATGGTTGATGTCAAACCTACCATTGACTTCCGTATGGCTTTAAAAGAATTTCAATATCCCATTGTTTCAGAATTAGCCCAAGGTGCATATTTTCGGGATATTGACGGCAATGATTACATCGACTTAGCAATGGGGTTTGGTGTTAACTTTTTTGGCCACAGTCCTGATTTCGTGATAGAAGCAGTTCAACAGCAAATGCAACACGGAATTGGCTTAGGAATGCAGTCGAATATTGCGGCAGAAACGGCTGCTTTAATTAGTGAAATAACTGGTGTAGAACGGGTTGCTTTTAGCAATACTGGAACAGAAGCAGTTATGGCCGGAGTTCGTATTGCTCGTTCTCGGACAAAACGCCAAAAAATTGTTTTATTTTCTGGTTCTTATCATGGTACTTTTGATGGTATTTTAGCGCGAGTTGGAGAGGAACCAGGAACAGCTCAACCATTGAGTCTTGGCACACCATTAGGAATGGTTGAAGACGTAATAGTTCTTACCTATGGTTCTGAAGAAAGTCTAGAAATAATTGCTGCTCAAGCTGATGATTTAGCAGCAGTGTTGGTAGAGCCTGTGCAAAGTCGTAAACCCGATTTACAGCCTAAAGAGTTTCTGCAAAAATTACGGAAATTAACTCGTCAAAAAGAGATTGCACTAATTTTTGATGAAATTATTACTGGATTTCGGATCGCTCCCAGAGGAGCGCAGGAATGGTTTGATGTTGAGGCAGATATAGTAATTTACGGTAAGGCCATTGGCGGTGGTTTACCTATCGGTCTGATCTGCGGTAAAGCCGATTTCTTGGATACAATTGACGGCGGTTTCTGGAGTTATGGAGATAATTCCCATCCGCAAACAGAATTAACTGGTTATGGTGGCACTTTCTGTCGTCATCCTTTGGCTCTAGCTGCTTGTCGTGCAGTGCTGCTACATTTACGTGAACAAGGTGCAACACTTCAAGAACGAGTAAATCAATTAACCAATCGATTAGCAACAGAAGTTAATGAATTCTTTCAAGAAATAGGAATTCCCATCCGAATCGTTAATTTTGGTTCTCTGTTTCGCTTTGAACCTTTTGGAGCTTATAGTCTTTTTCTGCAACCAATCGAATTGCCGCTTTTTTATTACTTGCTAAATCTCAAAGGTGTGTATACATGGGAAAAACGAGTTTGTTTTCTCTCCACATATCATAATAATGAAGATATAGATAAAGTAATAATTGCTGTCAAAGAAGCTATTATCGAACTGCGGCAAGCGGGTTTTTTTGAAAATGCTAAACAACCGCAAGCAAAGAAAAGAGAAGAAAGCGATCGCTCTGACGATGAAGATGGTAGGAGTAATTTAAACCAGACATTTCCTACCAATGAAGCGCAACGTCAGCTTTGGCTATTGGCAGAATTAGATCCAACAGCTTCAGCATCATATAATCTTACTACTTCCTTAGAATTGCGTGGTTCTCTAGAGTTTTCATCTTTACAGCAGGCTATTAATCAAGTAGTCAATCGCCACGAAGCTTTGCGAACCAAAATATTAGAACAAGGCGAATTACAACAAGTTATCAATAGTGTCAACATTGACCTGCCGTTCATCAATTTGATAGATGAGGAAAATCCCGAAGCAACTGCTTTAAAATTAAGAACTCAGTTGTCTCAACAGCCTTTTGACTTGGGTATCGCTCCCTTATTTGCAGCTGTGCTGATGCGTTTAGCACCTGAACACCATCTTCTATCTTTAAAAACCCATCATATCGTTGCGGATGGTTGGTCACTAGGGCTAATTTTGAATGAAATAGGCAAACTTTATTCAGTAAAAATTGGTGTTGCTACAGACAATTTAGCGACACCAATGCAGTTTCGCAAATATCTAGCTTTGCGACACCAAGAAGCCCAAAGTCCACAAATGCAAGAGCATCGTGATTTTTGGTTGAAAACCTATGAGGGAGAAATCCCTGTATTTGAGCTTCCTACTGACTTTCCCCGCCCTGCTGTAAAAACTTACACGGGAGGGCGAGAAAGTAAAATTATTGCTCCTCAACTGTGGCGAGATTTGCAAACTGTGGGACGCAAAAACCAAGCAACATTATTTATGACAATGTTCGCTGCTTACACAGCTTTTATGCGTCGAATTTCTGGTCATGATGATTTAGTAATTGGTATTCCCATTTCTGGACGACAATTTGAAGGGAGTGAAGAATTAGTTGGCTTTTGTTCCCAATTTTTGCCAGTTCGGATCTCAACAAATATCACTGATTCTTTTGTTGAACATCTTCGTCATACTAAAGAAACACTTATAGCCGCCTTTAAACACCAAAGTCACGCCTTAGAAGAGTTATTAGCAGCTTTACAATTACAACGAGATTTTTCCCGTTCTCCCTTGATATCCGTATCTTTCAATATGGACCCTAGCTTAACTCTACCTGAGTTTGAGGGATTACAAGTATTGCTGCCACCACAGCCAATTGGATACACTCCTTTCGATTTAGGCTTTAATTTAATCGAAATCAATGACGCGCTGATTATCTACTGTAACTACAATACAGAACTGTTTAAACCAGAAACTATCAAACAGTTTCTAGAAAGCTTTGAAATTCTGATGGAGGGCGTAATTAATAATGCCAATAGTTTACTTTTTCAGTTGCCTTTGTTAACACACTCGCAAGAAGAAAAATTACTGGCAGATTTAATAGGGACAACAATAGAATTGCCCCAAAAGATGACAATTATTGATGACTTTATTGCTAAAGTTAACTCTAGACCAAATGCACCAGCATTAATTGTTGGGCAAACTAGTCTCAGCTATCGAGAATTGAATGAAAAAGTAAACCGGTTAACGAATTACTTATATGAGAAATATCAGATTGGCTCCGGGAAAGCGATCGCTCTAATTCTCGGACGTAATCAAAACTTAATTATTGGCATTCTAGCTACTTTTAAAACTGGAGCTACCTATGTTCCGATAGACTCAGAATATCCTAGTAGCCGCATCGATTTCATCTTAAAAGATAGTGCCTCTCAGGTGTGTCTCACAGAGAGTAATTTTGTCTCCCAATTACCTCAAGATATAGAAGCAATTTGCTTGGATAAAATCGATGATGTTCTGGCAGAATTCGATACTACTGAACCTCAAATAAAACCAGACTCTAGCCAAATTGCCTATATTTTATACACTTCTGGCTCAACAGGAAACCCCAAAGGAGTTATGGGTTGTCACATCTCTATTTTGAATGTAATTCGGAGTTTACGACTTACCTTTGATTTAGATAAACATCCTGAATGGCGCTATATCTTTACCGCACCTATTACCCATGATCCATCTTTGCGGAATATTTTTCTCCCGCTAACAATCGGTGCTGCTTTGTATATGTATGAAGTAAAGCATATAGGGGATTTAGTTTCCTTTTTACAGGAAAATCAAATTAATGCACTGCACACAACGCCATCTATTTATCGGGAGATATTGGGTGTACTCGACACTGAAGAAACTATCCCCAGCTTAAAATATATCTCTTCAGGGGGAGAGAAATTAGATCGAGAAACTGCGATCGCTTTACGAAAACGCTTCCAAGCTGATATCGTCAGCAATGTCTACGGTTCTACAGAAACTTGTGTCGGAGTAGCTCAGTATACAATAGACGAAAACTTTAATATAGATGTACCTCTTGGTCAAGTTTTCCATAACAATCGATTATTTGTCCTTGATGAATTCGATAACACCGTGCCTCTTCATGTAGTAGGTGAAATTTGCGTAGAAGGTGTAGCATTAGCAGCTGGTTATCACAATCTCCCTGAAATCACCGCAGAAAAGTTTAAACCTAGCTTTATAAATGAGGGAAAAGTTCTCTTTAGAACTGGAGATTTAGGTAAACAAATTGCCCCAGGTGTGATTGAATTTCTTGGGCGTAAAGATAATCAAGTTAAGGTGAATGGCTATCGCATAGATCCAGGAGAAATAGAATACCAACTCAGTCGCCATCCTCAGATTGACAGGGCGATTGTATTATCGATCAATGTAGATAATCAAACCCAATTATCTGCCTATTGTCAAACTGATAAAGATATAGAAATTTCCGAAATCAGAAAATTTCTATCTAACTCTTTGCCAGTTTACATGATTCCTACTTCCTTTATCTTCTTAAACCGATTTCCCCTTACCAGACATGGAAAAATTGACTTGCGATCGCTTGCTGATATCCAGGAAACAGGTAAATTAACACAGGTAGCTTACACTGCCCCGCGCAATAATTTAGAGTCCAATCTGGTAAATATTTGGGAAAAAATTCTCACTAAACACCCCATCGGTATCTTTGATAACTTCTTTGAAATTGGTGGACACTCACTGCTGCTTTCAAGAGTGGTAACTTATGTTCATAAAGAATTAAATGTATTGGTAAAATTGGCTGACTTCTTTAGAACTCCCACAATCAATGGATTAGCAGTTTTAGTATCTAAAACACGATACAATATTCAAGAACCTATACCAGCAATAACTCAGCAAAAATCTTATCCTATGTCTCATGGGCAGCGCGGCTTGTGGGCTTTAGAATTCCTTGATCATAACCATAATACCTATGGAATGCCGAGCGCTTATCAATTTAACGGTGATCTCAATATTGCGGCTTTTGAAAATGCCTTTCAAGATTTAATTAAACGCCACGAAATATTGCGTACTACATTTACCTTAATAGATAATGAACCGCGTCAAATCGTCCATGAGCAAATGAATTTTGGAGTGAAGCAGATAGACTTGATAGAGTCAGAGGAACAAGAAAAAGTTATCGATGAAGCTGTTAAAAACAATGCCAAAACTACTTTTAATTTAGAAGTAGGAACTTTACTTAAAGTTAACTTACTCAAACTAAGTCAACAGAGCTATATAGTTTTATTTAATATGCACCATATCATTTCAGATGGTTGGTCAGCAGGAGTTTTAATTAAAGATTTTCTTACGTTTTATCATGCCTACAAACAACAAAATGTGGAATTGCCCACACCTTTAAGGATTCATTATAAAGATTATACTTCCTGGCAAGAAAAGCGATTAAAAACATCTGAACTACAAGCACAACGTGATTACTGGCTGGCTAAACTGACTCCTGCTCCCACACGTCTTAACTTACCTTTAGATTATCCGCGCCCAGTGCTGCAAAGTTTCCCAGGCTCTGCGGTTATATGGAACCCAAATCAAGAATTAATCAAGCGTTTTAGGTTATTAGTCAAGACTCAAGAAGCAAGTTTGTTTATGGGTTTACTGACTTTAGTCAAGAGTTTTCTATTTCGATATACTGAACAAAATGAAATTACAGTAGGCTCTCCCATAGCCGGACGCAATCATCCCGATTTAGAAGAACAAATAGGTTTTTATGTTAATACTTTAGTTTTACGCAGTCAAATCGCAGCAGACGATAGTTTTACAACTTTACTCGCTAAAGTCAAAACAACAACTCTAGAGGCTTATGACAACCAAGAATATCCCTTTGATAAACTAGTATCAGATTTGAATCTCCAGCGCGATCCTAGCCGGAATCCCCTATTTGATACTGTCGTTGTTCTGCAAAATAATCAAAATGTAGACCTAGCACTAGATGGAATTACTGTTAACCCTATTCAGCAAGAAATTGTTACTGCCAAATTTGATATAGAATTCACTTTTGTTGACGAAACAGAACTATATCTGAAGCTAATCTACAATACAGATATGTTTGCAAGCGAACGGATTTCATTGATCCTAAAGTTATTAGAAGTTATTATAAAAGAGATAGTAGAATCTCCTGACACAGCATTAATAAACCTGTCTTTTAACATAGAAAGTTTTGACAAAGAAGATACCAACATTTTTGCAGAAAATTTCAATTTTTAGAGCCAAATAATTCAGCATAGAAACCAAATTGGAGAATTTTTATGAATCAAAAAACACCAATACTGGGAATTCTAGGCGGGATGGGGCCTGTAGTTACAGTCGATTTTCTCAAATCTATCTACGAATATAATCAGTTTCTTGATCACGAACAAGAAGCGCCTAATGTCATTGTTTTTTCACTTCCTTCTGCACCCGATCGCACGAGTTCAATTGAAAGTGGCAATGAGCAAGAGTTTATTGATTTTATTCAGCTGCATTTGGAAAATATGAGTAAATTTGTTGACCGGATAGTGATTGGGTGTTGTACATCTCATTATGCTCTACCTCATATTCCAGAACATCTTACTAATAAAGTAATTTCCTTAATTAAAATTGTCGATCAAGAACTTCAAGAACATGATGAACCAGCCCTTTTGTTGGCAAGTACAGGCACTTACCACAAAAAATTATTTCACGACGGTTGTTCTGCTGCCGATCGGATTATTTCTCTATCAGAAAAAGACCAACACCTAATTCATGAGATGATCTATAGAGTGCTGAAAAGAGGACAAGACCCACTCACAATTCTTGTAGATATCCAAGAATTGTTACATAAATATAATACTCGTTCGTATATTTCTGGTTGTACAGAATTCCATCTTTTTACGAAATCTCTAAAGCTAAATAAAATTGATTCCATAAAAGCGATCGATCCTTTGACTACTATCGCCCAAAACTTTTTTCAGCTATTGGAGCAAACCACATCTAATTCTAGTTTGCTCCTAGAAAATATAAAACTACCTAAACAATTCTATCCATCGCCCATAAACTCTTTTGTATGAAATAATTGAATCTAGGAGAAATTGGATGACAGCTAGTTTCCCCTAAATTACCACAGTGAATCCTAAAAATTATCAGGTTACTACTACTATAGTGATTGAATATGCAAACTCAAGTTGTTCGCGATCGCCCTTTAACAAATACTCCTGCTGCTTCAAATTTGACTCGATTTTGGGATAATCTCCGAACGCTCACTCTACCTTATTGGTATCCAACAGATCCAAAGGGAAGACCATTCTCAGACGTGATTCGCTCATGGGGGATGCTGGTTCTTCTGATCTTATTAATCATCGGGCTTGTAGGCGTAACTGCCCTTAATAGCTTTGTTGATCGCTATTTAATCGATGTCATTGTTCAAGATAAAGACCTTTCTAAGTTTTTCAGGATATTATCAATCTACGGTGTTGGACTGCTCTCGATCACGCTCTTGACAGGATTTTCTAAATTTGTCAGAAAAAAAATCGCCCTTGATTGGTATCAATGGCTGAATAATCAAATTTTAGAAAAATATTTAAGTAATCGAGCTTATTATAAAATTAATTTTAGCTCCGATGTTGATAATCCAGATCAACGTCTATCTCAAGAAATCGAACCTATTGCCAGGACTGCTCTCAATTTTTCAGCTACTTTGTTAGAAAAAATCCTGGAAATGACGACTTTTTTAGTAATTCTTTGGTCAATTTCCCAACTAGCCGTGGCTATTCTGCTGACTTATACGATCATAGGTAATTTGATTGCTGTTTACTTAAGTCAAGAATTAGATAAAATTACTCACGATGAACTTGAATTTAAAGCCGATTACACTTATAGCCTGACTCATGTTCGGAATCATGCTGAATCGATAGCGTTTTTTCAGGGAGAAAACAAAGAATTAAATATAATTCAGCGCCGATTTGATAATGTCCTAAAAACTTCTACAAGCAAGATTGATTGGGAGAGAAATAAAGATATTTTTAATAGAGGATATCGATCTGTTATCCAAATATTTCCGTTTTTAATCTTCGTACCTGCGTATATTCAAGGTGAAATTGATTTCGGACAAGTTAACCAAGCAGTTATCGCTTGCAGTATGTTTGCTAATGGTGTCGCAACATTAATAGATGAATTTGGGACTTCTGGACGATTTTCGAGTTACGTTGAGCGTTTAGCTGAGTTTTCGGATGCTTTAGAAGCTGTTACCAAACAACCAGAGAGCGTAAGTACGATTAAAACTATAGAAGAAAACCGTCTAGCTTTTGAGGATGTTACCCTACAAACACCCAATTATGAGCAGGTAATTGTCGAAGACTTATCATTGTCTGTTCAACCAGGAGAAGGTTTATTGATTGTTGGGCCTAGTGGACGAGGAAAAAGTTCTTTGTTAAGAGCGATCGCTGGTTTGTGGAATGCCGGATCTGGCCGTCTAGTGCGACCTCCTTTAGAAGAAGTTTTATTTCTGCCCCAACGTCCTTATATCATCTTGGGAACTTTGCGTGAACAGTTAATATATCCTAATACAAATCGTCAAATGACCGATGCAGAACTTAAAGATGTTTTGCAACAAGTTAACCTGCAAAACTTGTTAAGTCGAGTTGATAGTTTTGATACAGAAGTTCCTTGGGAGAACATATTATCATTGGGAGAACAACAGCGTCTTGCTTTCGCACGATTATTAGTTACTCGTCCTAGTTTCACTATATTAGATGAAGCAACGAGTGCTTTAGATTTGAAAAATGAAGGAAATTTATATCAACAGTTACAAGAAACTAAAACAACATTTATCAGTGTTGGACATCGAGAGAGTCTGTTTAATTATCATCAATGGGTTTTGGAACTCTCACAAGATTCTAGTTGGCAACTTGTGACCGTGCAGGATTATAAAATCCAAAAATCAAACTCAATTGTCACTTAACCCTCATACAACTTGCATTATCAGGGCGGGCAACATGCCACGAGTGTAAACTTAACGTAAAAACCAGTCCAGACAAAGCTTTTAGAGATTGTCTCGTTCCCAGTCTCCGACTGGGAATGTATTCCGAGAGGCTCCGCCTCAAGACTTGCGGCAGAGCCGCTTTTGATTTGCATTTCTAGCCAGAGGCTAGAAACGAGGTTTTAAACGGGTTTGCGCTTAAGTTGACACCAATGGCAAGATGCCCACCCGACAATCATATTGAAAAAATATTAATGCAAATTAAAGGCGCAACAGCTTAAAGCCATATTAAGCCTTACCAAGGAAGTCTTGTTTGCCAACTTCTACACCGCAGTGCCTCAGAATGTCATATGCTGTTGTGACATGGAAATAAAGGTTTGGTAAAACAAAATAGAGGAGATATGACATTCCTTGAAAAGATAGAGTGTTGTTAGGCATCTGTAAGGTAACTGTTCTCTCCTCTGAACCGTCAATTTGTTCAGGTTTAAATGTTTCTAAATAAGAGATAGTTTTCTGAATGCGGTCAGTAAGTTGGGTGAATGTAGTTTCAATGTCCTCAAACTTGGGTGCTTCTATCCCTGCTAGTCGGGCGGCACCTAATTTTGCCACGTCAGAGGCAATTTGTACTTGTCTTGATAAGGGAAACATATCGGGGGATAAACGACTATTGATCAATACAGAAGGATCTATTTTTTTTGTTTCTGCATATTTAGCACCTTTTTCAAGAATACTTAGAAGGTTATTCAGAGTCCGAATAGACACAGGTATTGAAGCTTGATACATTGAAATGGTCATTGATATTTCTCCAGAAAAAGTTCAATCTTTGGGTCATGGATGCAAAACAGGCAACGTTCGCATTCTGGTAATTTTTGCATAGTACCTGGCTAAATACGAGAGATATTAACAATACCTAAGAGGATGTTTGAAAAGTATTTGGCTATATCTAGCTCAATTGTGCCACAAGTTGATTTTCCAAAAGTGTATTATTTGTTAACAAGTCTTCAACGGTAATTCGCAAAAAGCGTTGTTCATCAACTTGAAAGAGGATTTTGATCCGATCGCTTCCAGGATATCCGGTTGGTGTCAGTTGAGCAATTGTTCTCGCGCCTTCTTGATCATTGAGGGGTTTGACGTTGGTTTCACTACCGTCAAGACGGCGAGTAATTAAGCGATCGCCATCAAAATAAACTTCGGTATTGCCTGTATCTGCTCCCAATTCTCCCATAATTAATTCAATGCTGGGCTGATTTTCCATAGAAGCGCCTAAGACTAATTCCACTGGCTGACTCATGGGGTATGCCTGTCCAGCTTTAATCAGAGAATGCCATTTGTGGCGCTGATTGCGGCGATCCCAGTAGCGGATACCATAACTATGGTAGAGAAAGTCTTTAATTTGTACGCCTTGTGCTAACTGTAATGCACCTTGAGCGATCGCTTCAAAGGGACGTTCGCAACGGATTTTTTCTGGCTCAAAATACTGTTTGATCCATGTTTGCACTGCTGGCAATTGCACTGTACCACCAACTAACAAAACTGCATTAATATCTGCAAGTTCTATTCCTTGGCGTTTTGCTTGCTGCAACAGTGTCGTCATCGACTGATCCAGCAACTCAAAAAATGCGTGTTCTTTGAGGACATTTTCAAAAGTGTCGCGGTTTATTTCCAGTTCGTAGCTTTCAAATGTCTCATCGTCAAAGTAAACTTCACTAGCTTGGTTCTGGGTTGATAGCTGAATTTTCACCCGTTCTGCCAATCTTGTTGTCAAGGGACTTACCGCCAGCCCTTGATTTTTCGCAAAGTAATCTACTAACCAATTATCAATATCAGTACCGCCCAAATTTTGCCCAGCTTTCGCCAGGACACGGGCAGTTTTGACTTTTTGTTTTGAATCTTCAGCTAATGACTTATTACCCCATTTGAGGAGAAATCCTAATGGCTTTGTGGTTGCTTGCACACCTTGATCTAACCGCACAAGGGACAAATCCAAAGTACCGCCACCAAAGTCAATTACTAAGAGAATTTCTTGATCTGCCAAGCCATAACCCAAGGCGGCGGCTGTGGGTTCATCCAGCATTCGCACTTGTTCGACGGGGAGGGCTTGACAAACTTTTCCTAACCAGTGACGATAAGCTTCAAAACTATCTACAGGTACGGTTAACACCAGAGAATCTAACCCACCTTGCAAAGGTGCTAGTTGCTCAATTACCTGGGTGAGGAACCATTGCCCTACTTGTTCAAAGGTGACAATTTGCCCATCTAATTCGGGTAAGAAACCTTGGATATCTGCACCGATACCTCGCTTGAAGCTGCGGAAAAATCGCGTTTCGCCTTTAAGGTCAAGACCGCGATCGCGTACTTGTTGACCTACTAAAACTTTACCTTGTTTTGCGTCTTCAACATAAACCAAACTAGGAATCAGTGGCGGATTGAGACTTTGTTTAATTGATAAACCTGGTAAATTCAAGGTTTCTGGCTGCTGGGTTACAGGGTTCCAACGAGCAATGACTGTGTTGCTAGTACCAAAATCGATTGCGATCGCCATATTTTATTTACTATCTCCCGCCAAGACACCAAAGCTACTTTATTTGTGATTATTCTCCATTAGCCACCAAGAACGCAAATCGGCGATCGCTACTTCCTTGTGTTTGGCTTCGACTTCTATCCAAGGTACTTCGTGGTAAACGCTGGGCATAGCTGTAATCATATCGCTATGCTTTCTGTCATTGAAAGCTTCTTCACCATTGGAAATATGCACTAATTGCCAATCTGGATTTGCCCAAGTTTCTCGTGCTGCATACAACATAGATGCTACACCCGGATGATCGTAGCTGTCTAGATTTTCGTGACAAATATGGTGGTGAGCATCGAACACCAAGGGTATTCCTGCCTGCTGACACACTGCTAAAATTTCACTGGCACTATAAGCGTATTCATCATTTTCTAAAGTCAAGCGACTTTTAATTGCTTCTGGTAATTCTAAGATTACCTTTACCAGTTGCTCAGTTCGTTGAGATTTGCCACCATGAACGTTCATTAATGACCAAGGCGATTGGGGTAAGCCTAATAAGTCAAGGGTGCGGGCGTGTCGTTCGAGAATTTTGATACTTGTTTTCACCACTTCCGGGGAATCAGAACTCAGCACGACAAATTGATCTGGGTGCAGCACCATTCTGATATTTAATGCTTCTGCACGTTCCCCAATTTTGGCTAGTTTATCGCTCATTTCCTCTAAGAGATTTGCGCCGATTTCGTCTTCTATATCACTTAGGGGAAACAAAGCAGAAGACATCCGATACAGCCTAATGTTGTTCTGCTGACAAAAGGATAGAGCGTCATGCAAACGGTATAAGTTATGCAGATAAAGTTCTCTGAGAGCGCTTTCACGTTCTTCAAGAGTAAGTTTTAAGTAGCGTGTGCGCGTCATCGTCCGAAAGCGCACTTGTTTATCATGGGTGATGCAAACTAGCCCTAAGTGCGGTGGAGTGCTTTTTTGCTGTTGCTGTGTATTAGGTAAATTGTCGAACTCGATTGCGGTCATTAATTAAATTTATCAACATATTGCTCTTGTTTGATTTTAATAAGTTTTGCAACCGAGTGATGAGTACCTAGAGAAGCATTTGTGACAGGCAAAGATAGTAGAGAATTTGTCAATCAGCAATTTGGTGGAAATATTATCCTAATTGAGGTGTCACAAACTAAACCTGATGGTGTTAGTCAGCGATCGCCCACCTGACATAAGGACGGGAAGCCGCTACAGTTTTGTAGGTGATGAGGCTAGCAGGAGCATTAATTTTTCGCAAATCCACACGAAAATAAGCTTGTGAAAGTGCCATCTTTTTAATAAAGACAGGGGAGGAGAGTTTTTATGCTTGTTCACGAGTATCAAAGACTCGTTAATGGAGTTCTGAGGTGGATGAACGAGTATTAAAGGTGGATGAACGAGTATTAAAGGTGGATGAACGAGTATCAAAGACTCGTTAACGGAGTTCTGAGGTGGATGAACGAGTATCAAAGACTCGTTAACGGAGTTCTGAGATGGATGAATGAATATCAAAGACTCGTTAACGGAGTTCTGAGGTGGATGAATGAGTATCAAAGACTCGTTAACGGAGTTCTGAG
>NZ_WBKM01000327.1 GCF_015714725.1 Nostoc sp. WHI | reverse complement strand
TGTTCAATTTTTTGTGATAAATCGGTGAGATTAGGGATTGCTCCGGTTTCGTTGCTATTAGATTCACTTGAAAACTGTGACTCCAACTTATCAAGTCGTGAGCAAATATCTAACATCGTTTCACTGGTCGGACTGGGGTGACTATTATTACCAGTAACCAAGTACTCCTCAACACTTGCCTTAATCTTAGAGTCCAAGCGTTTATCTAAAACATTACCACCAATTGCATCAAGGTTATCAAGGTCATCTAGGTAGAGTTCGATAAATTGGGTGAGCGTGGCTGTTGCCGTCGTACCTTTTTTTTTGCAACGGGCGATAAACTGCGACCACATCTTTTGGTCACAGTTAAAAGATGCCAGTTTCTTGTTTTTCCCTGTTTGGCTCATGTCTAGGTAAACCGGGATTATCCGCAATAAAGGTGAGCGCGTCATTTCCAATTCGCAATTCGCTTTTTCGCCCATTCGCAATTAATAATACCCCACGCATGAATGCGTTCCGTTGAATAGTGATACTACGTGTTTTGTTTCTTTTCATAATTGAAATTAGGGGCTTGTACCCTAAATGAATCAATTATCAATTACGTCCGCAATTGCGAATTGCGAACTGCGAATTGCGAATTGTTCGGTCATCTACCTTTATCGCTACCTTGACAGTATCATTTTGGAGCGCAGGAGTGCGATCTATTTTTTGGATAGACATCACCCCTTACCAATTCCAGCATCAATCATTTTTGCCAACGACTCGGCATTGAATCGAGTGAGCGCTTCTGCCAGTTGTTGAAAATAGCGGTATTGCTCATCGGCATAATCGCCAGGTTCGAGTTCTAAAAGTTCACAAAATTTCAGATAATCAACTCGCCAGTGAAACTCACCAATACATGAAGCAAATCTTTCAGCTAATTGCTGCGATTCTTTTGTCGCTTCTGTGGGTCTGCCGTTGTGATTACAGGTATTATTACGCTCAGTCATTTTTTGGTGTTAATAGTAAGTTTGTATTATTAACGATTTTATCCCAGGCTTAAACACTTAGAGGATTGCCTTAGACAATTTTTCATCACCTTAAAACTGTTTGGTTCTAATCGCTGATAGGATGATTAACCATCGGGGGTAGTGCAAGGGGTGAAAATTGACCGTCACGGAAAGGCAAAGGTATTGTCGCCGGAAGAAATCGGGCGCCTATTCACTTCGGGGTTGACCACAGTTCGGGACAGAACTCTCGGTGCGGTGATGCTGTACACTGCCTGTCGTGTTTCCGAATGCGTCACCCTAAAAATTCAGGATGTTTATGACAGCAGAAGGCAAGTCAGGCCAGAACTGAACATTCGCAAAGGCAGCACGAAGGGGAAGCTGTCCACTCGAACAATTCCTGTGCTAGATGATCTGCGGCATCACCTGGAATTGTATAAACCCAAAGTTTCTCATGATCGCTATCTTTTCCCAGGACGCTGGGGGCGCGGTCATTTGCATGAGGATTACGCAGCACTAATTTTTCGGAGAGGGTGCAAACGGGTAGACATCGAAGGCGCAAGTACTCACAGTTGCCGCCGAACTGCACTGACGCTAATGAGCAATGCCTCTATTCCATTGAGAGTAATTCAGCAAATCAGCGGACATCGGAACCTAGAGCAATTGCAAGAGTATCTCGACGTGGAACCGTCGCAAATTCGGGGTGCGATCGCGGCGTTGTCGATGCTGACTCCAGTGGTGGGAGATGGTAGTAAAAGCGATAGCACTGCTGAGAACAACACTAAGTTGATGACGGATTTCTAGATCGGAAAATATACTAAAGACGATCTAAACAGAACGGATGGCAAATAAAGACTTTAAGGATTTTTCCCAAAAAGCCATTTACAATTCCATTGGCAGAACTGTTTCATCAAGCCACTGATAAAATTGAGGCACAGATTGCTCCAGTTTACGCAGTTCATCTGCTGCGATCGCCTCCAACTCCAACACCGTTTCCCAGCGCAAATCACCAGCCCATCGCTTGAGAATGCCCTGAATCGTGTCTACCCCCTGTTTAATACCGACTCGTAGCATTTCAACACAATGGAGTAAGGTAGTGCGATCTGTTGGAGGTGGATCAAATTCCGTAGTATCCCCCCCCTCATTAAGGGAAATCCCTATACAATCATGGGGGGGGGTGGATACGGGGGATAAATCAGCCTCAACGCCATATCCAGCCCCTATTGTAGCTTGATAATAATGGTCGGACGCACAATGCGATCGTTTGCTCTGGCGGTGAGCAATTACTTGTTTTGCAAATTCCAATTCCTCTTTAGATAACGAGTAAATTTTCACCTGTTCACCGCGCTTCCCCTGCTTGCGGCAGGTCAACTTTAGCCCCAGCTGCTCTACCATTGTGGCCAGCAACCATATCGGTTCACATTCCGAGGGGACAGTAAACCCAAGAATTGCTTTCACATGAGTTGCACAATTCTTGGCGATCGCCATCATATTTATTAACTCCGGGTCGTTGGCATTAACTTCGCCCCCGGTGACTAACCGCTCAAGGATCTGATGCAACCCTAAGTTGAAACGTGCTAGCCACCGCGCCGAGTAATTGCCCCAGTCCATACATAGAGGTAAATTGTCTCGTTCG
>NZ_WBKM01000299.1 GCF_015714725.1 Nostoc sp. WHI | reverse complement strand
CTTATAAAGGGGAGGGAACTAGATTTCTATTTTCCCCCCTTTCTAAGGGGGGATTAAGGGGGGTAATTCGACTTGTGTGTACGCCGTAGCTTATAAAGGGGAGGGAACTAGATTTCTATTTTCCCCTCTTTCTAAGGGGGGATTAAGGGGGGTAATTCGACTTGTGTGTACGCCGTAGCTTATAAAGGGGAGGGAACTAGATTTCTATTTTCCCCCCTTTCTAAGGGGGGATTAAGGGGGGTAATTCGACTTGTGTGTACGCCGTAGCTTATAAAGGGGAGGGAACTAGATTTCTATTTTCCCCTCTTTCTAAGGGGGGATTAAGGGGGGTAATTCGACTTGTGTGTACGCCGTAGCTTATGAAGGGGAGGGAACTAGATTTCTATTTTCCCCCCTTTCTAAGGGGGGATTAAGGGGGGTAATTCGACTTGTGTGTACGCCGTAGCTTATGAAGGGGAGGGAATTAGATGTTTTAGTTTCCCCTTTCTAATGTTATTTTGGCGATCGCATTTGTTATTTTGGCGATCGCATTTGTTGATTCGGCGATCGCAGTTGTTGATTCGGCGTTCGCAGTTGTTGATTCGGCGTTCGCAGTTGTTGATTCGGCGTTCGCAGTTGTTGATTCGGCGTTCGCAATTGTTGATTCGGCGTTCGCAATTGTTGATTCGGCGTTCGCAATTGTTGATTCGGCATTCGCAATTGTTGATTCGGCGTTTGCATTTGTTGATTGCACGTATTCTCAAAAAACAAATCGATATAAAAAATGAGTAAAAATACAGACAAACTCGTAATTATTTCGTTGAAGTTTTAATGAAATCAATCCACAAAACTACCCATCTCAGGCAAAAGGATACTCCACTATCTTGAAAAAGGAATTATTAAAAAAAGGATATCTCATGTCTTTAAGAACTCGTAGTTCTGCTGCTGTTGACAAAGCCCAACTTCGTCTCGCCTTGCTTAAATCCGTTGATGAAAATCTGGATTTAGGACATGGATTAACCATTGAAGCCTACAACCACCTCATCAACACTACCCGTGCGACGGTAGAAGCTCATAACACGCTTGTGTCCAATCTTGAAGAATCGCGTAAGACAGTAACTCAGATGGATAAAGCCCTCTCCGAAATGTCTGAACGAATGCTAAGTGGAGTTGCAACTATCTACGGCAGAAACAGTATAGAGTATTCCAAAGCTGGCGGTTCTAATGGAAAAAGAAATAAACAATCTAGTTCAAAAGTTGCTCCAGTTGTAGCGGTTCTTGCCAGTCAACCTGCTCAAGCTGCAATTGCGAATGCGTCAACTAACGGTAACGGCACAACTCGTTTGCTACAATAATCCACTTTTTGCATAAATCTAGTGCTGTGTCAAGCCTAAATTTGTGCATTAAATGTAATGCAAGATAAAAGGGGGCAGGAATTAGGGGGAATTCCAACATCTTTCTCCCCTTCTCCTTGCTCCCCTACCTCTCTAGTCTGAATTATCAAAAAGCGTTACAACTTTGTCCCACACTCAGCGCAGAAGTTATGGGTAGGAGCATTTTTCGCATTACACTGGCTACAATACACTGACTCTACTGCGGTTTTCGGCGCTTGCTTCTGCAATCCGACCATTTGAGCGTTGCTTTTGCCAGGGACTACCATTGGATAGCAGTTTTCGTCTCTGGTGACGTGGGCATTCACGATGACGGGGCCTTTGTGTGCCAACATTTCGGCGATCGCATCTTTTAATTCACTGCGATCGCGGATTACCATACCTTTAATTCCATAAGCTTTTGCCAATAACTCAATATCTGGCATCCCTACTTCCATATTTGAGCATGAGTAACGCTCACCATAAAAGGCTTGTTGCCACTGGCGCACCATCCCTTGCCAGCCGTTATTGATAATTAATGTCTTGACATTTATCCCATACTGTGCAAGTGTTCCTAGTTCCTGTAAACACATTTGGAAACTAGCATCGCCACTAATACAGATGACTTCTTCATCAGGAAACGCCACTTTAGCGCCCATTGCCGCAGGTAAGCCAAAACCCATCGTTCCCAAACCAGCACTAGAAATCCAGCGCCTTGGGCCATTCTTCAGGAATTGTGCTGCCCACATTTGATGTTGTCCCACGTCTGTGGTGTAGAAAGCGTGGGGTGCTTGGCGACTAACTTCTACGATCACTTCTTGGGGTGAAATGCTGTCGGGATGATGCGGCACTATTAAAGGATACTCTTCGCGCCAACGGTTAACTAAATTTAACCACTCTTGGTTTTGATTAGGTGTGGCTTTTACCCCTGTTTCTTGGCATCGACGCAACAAGTCAATCAACACGTTCCGCACATCGCCGACGATAGGCACTTCGGGAATGCGGTTTTTGCCGACTTCTGCGGGATCGATGTCGATGTGAATTACTTTGGCATGGGAGGCGAATTCGTCTAACTTGCCTGTGACGCGATCGTCAAATCTAGCACCGACGCAAATCAGCAAGTCACAATCACTAACGGCGAAGTTAGCGTAAGCAGTGCCGTGCATTCCCAACATTCCCAAAGCTAGGGGATGATGTTCGTCAAAAGCACCGATCCCCATTAACGTTGTGGTGACAGGGATATCGAATAATTCAGCTAGTTGTTTGATTTCTTCATGGGCATTAGCTGCGATCGCACCACCACCGACATACAATAGTGGACGGCGACTTTCAGTAATTAACTGGATAGCTGCATTTATTTGCCGGGGATTTCCCTTCACCGTGGGACGATAACCACGTAATTTTACTGAACCTGATTTTACAGGTACATAGTCAAATTCTTCTAAAGCCACATCTTTGGGGACATCAATCAAAACTGGCCCCGGACGCCCAGTGCTAGCAATATGGAAGGCTTCAGCAACAATTCGCGCCATCTCTTTGGGGTCACGCACTACATAAGAGTGCTTGACGATTGGTAGCGTAATCCCATAAATATCGGTTTCCTGAAACGCATCTGTACCAATCGACGGACGTGCTACCTGTCCTGTAACCACAATCATTGGGATTGAATCCATGTAGGCTGTGGCGATGCCTGTCACCAAGTTAGTTGCTCCTGGGCCAGAAGTACCAAAGCATACTCCTACCTTCCCCGTGGCACGGGCGTAACCGTCGGCGGCGTGGGCTGCGCCTTGTTCGTGTCTCACGAGAATATGCTTAATAGCACCAGTTGCTTCCACCTTATACAGGTCATCATAAATTGGCAGAATCGCCCCACCAGGATAACCAAAAATATACTCAACGCCGTGGCGATGAAGGCTGTCAAGCAGAGCAAAACCGCCAGATGCACGTTTGTACACGACTGGCTCCCTAGAAGTATGGGATTGTTTGTGATTCTCGATTTGTGGAAGACTAACTTGGGAAGGCAATTCTCTTGCGGAGACACTTTGTGAACGCACGGTTAAACCTCAGACTATAGCTAAACTTAATGCTGAATTCTGTATTTAAGATTTCATTTTAATTGAAAAGTTCAATCAAATTCGGAGAATTTTATATATTAAACATAAAGCTAGATTATTAGATTACATTAGTTAAATTACGTCTTGCAAGACTTTGCGGGTATTTTTCCAAGCCCAAACACCGACAACTACGACAACAATACTCATTCCGACAAGCACAGTTCGCAAGCCCAGAGCATCAGTTAATGGCCCAGTAATCGCTAGGGGTAAGGCCAGAGCGATGTTAACAGCATGATTTTGAAAGCCAAATACTTTACCGTGCATGGTAGGTGGTGTTTGCTGTTGAATTAAAGTTTGCATAGGCACACCAATTAGGGCTGCACCTATACCCAAAAATGCACAGAGTCCTAGCGCCAGCAATAAGTTTTGGGTAAAAGTAAACAACCCTAAAACTAGTGCTATCATCAAAAATCCAATTAAAGGTAAGGGCTTGTGATGAAATTTATCACCCCAGTGACCCAAAATAGCTGCACCTATCACCATACCCACCCCTGCTGCCGCCAAGAAAAAGCCAAACTGTTTTTCTTTTAGACCAAACTCCTCGGCTAATCGAATCGTCAGGACTGTTAACGCTGCAAACACACAATATAAGGTAGTTAGTTGTAGCATGGCATTCAAGATCAAACGGTTTTTCTGGAGATAGCGCACACTCTCAGTAAATTCAGCCCAAGGGTTATTTTTGTCTTGATGTTCCTGCTGGAGTTTGGATTCTTTAAACTTAATCAGCTGCATGAGGGCAGCCGATAATATGTATAATCCGCCAACGACAACCTCTTGACCGTATTCTTCTCCCATCAAGGTTTTTGCCAAACTCAAAATCGGCTCTCCGATTGCAAAGCCAATAATTAAGGCTCCCATCGTTGTGCTAGTAAACAGCGCATTGGCTGCCAACAAATTTTCTCGCTTCACCAACAAGGGAATAGATGCCTGTTCAGCTGGTGCAAAAAACTGCGTCACCGTGGAAATGGCAAAAGTCAGGATTAACAGAATTAGAAACTCTCGTGGTAATAAAGGAAGACACAGGGTCAATATTCCCCGCACGACATCTGAGCCAACCAGAATTAGCTTTTTTGGAAAGCGGTCAACAAAGATCCCACCGGCAGAACCGAACAAAATTGCTGGTATTGTAAACGCCAGCATCAAAGTTGAGTACATTGAGTTTTGTGCCAACCCAGGAAGCGGTGAGTAGTTCTCCAAGAGAGCAATTAACAGAACGAAAAAGACCTTATCTGCTAATTGGGACAACACTTGCCCAATCCACAGAAGCATAAAACCACGGTTTTTTAGCAGTGCGCCAAACCCGTTATTAACAGCAGCAGGTTCAGTTGGAAACATTAGATACTTTGGATAGGTGGGGCATTGGGCAAAACAGTTCCGTTAGCGGTAGCGGGGCGTTTAGCCCGTTCCGAGTTAAGAGTGCTGAGTAAAGAAGTGAAATTCCCCACTCAGCACTCATTACTCATTACTCAGCACTCATGAGAAGCATTGGGCAGAGGGGAGAATAAATGCTGACTCCAAACTCCTGACTCCTAACTCCTGTTTACTTACGCCATTGTCCGGATTAATTTGCTTCATAGCGCTTTAATAGCATAAGCAAAAACTCAGCTGCTGTCAGATGACCTTTGGGTGGAAAAATCCCAATGGATGAATCTACCCACCAGCCTTGTACAGTTTGGGGTAATTTCCACATTGACAAATGATCAACTGCTGGCTCTGCATAAAAGTTATCTTGCCCACTACCTAGCAAACAAGAACTCCAATGGGTGAAATAATCATGGCTCATGCGATGAATAGGAAAATTGCCCTGTAGTGGTACTCCCCATCCATCTATAGCAATAAATGCTTTGACACGACCACCCAAGAGTTGCCACAAACACGCCGCCCCTATTGCCCCAACAACGCCAGCACTAAAGCTAATGAATATAATTGGTGATTTTAGCTGATTGCCCAAGCGATCGCCCAAAAATTGCAAAATATGAAATGCTGATAAAACCAAAAAATCCTTACCTGGATAAACCAGTATATTTGCGTAATTAGGAGCGATCGCGCCATTAGAAACCATATCTAATAATCCTACTCTAAAGCTTTCAGTTAACTCTGGTTCATGAATTCCAGGGCAAATAATTATACTCATCTTTAGCATTACCTTTCATCACATGAAATCTATCTGCTACCACTTGAACATTAGGAATTAATTCTGCTACTAAATTTTTATAGCCTTGCCATAAATCTATACTTACTTCTTTTATTTGCTCTGTGATTCTCAAGGAATATCTGGAGGAAGCACCTGTACAGCAGTTGCTCAGTACTTTGGGACATAGGATGGTTCACTCACAATTTGAAATTCTCGGCCGTTATGATATCAACAAAATCGGGGAAGTTGTGCGACTGTTTAGAATGGATTGCAATGGTTGGTTGGTTGCGTAATTTAGGGAAAACTTGGCGTAAATTTAAATTCCTGCTGCAAGCACTCTTTAGGTATGAGCAACCTTCAGGGCTTGGTGATTTATAATTGATTGGGCAGAGATAAGCATCTACCAACAGTGAGGAGACGTTAGACTCATGGTTTCCAATGCAGAGCCGCCCCATTCTGAAAATAACAATCAAATTTGGGAATGTTTACCGACTACTTCCAACTATGTAGATCAAATTGCCTTCAGTCCTGATGGAAAAATATTAGCCAGCTTCCATAATGCATCGACTGAAACGATCAAACTCTGGGATGTAGCAACTGGTCAACAACTCTATACTGCTAATTTTGTTGATCTTCAAGAGGTTGCTGGAGGTCGCGAAGGGATTGATTTTTCGTTTTGCAAATCCTTATTTTTTAGCCCGAATGAAAAAGCTTTAGCCTATATTTTGACGTGTATGGGTTTTATTTGGGATTTTGCACTGGGAAAAGTAGTTAGCGTAAAAGCACTACAGTCACCTTTTGAGGATTACCCGTGGAACAATGTTGCTCTCAGTCCAGATTTGCAAATAGTAGTCTCAACCAATGAGAAAACTGGCATCATCAAGCTGTGGGAAACATCCACTGGAAAAGAAATTCATACTCTTTCTATTTGGGAGAACCCAAGGGATATTTATATCAACCAGTTTAGCCTGGATGGTAAAGTCTTTGCCAGCTTAATCTGGTTGGATGATTTTAACATTGACGAGATAATAAAGCTGTGGGAAGTCGAAACGGGAACAGAGCTTTGCAGTATCCCAGTGCAAGGTGTTACAGCAGAAAACAAGTATGGTGCTGTTCTTGCCTTTAGCTCAGATAGTCGTATCTTAGCTAGTAATTGTGGGGACAGCTTTGTTAGATTAGGAAACGGTCGTATTCTCAAAGAAGAAACTAAATTATTCAGAAGCACTATATTATTGACAGATGTAGTTAATGGCAAACAACTGTGCAAGTTTGAAGGAGTCAAGAATTACTCTAAGGATCTCTGGGGTTTTTGCGCTTTTTTGGGTAATAAAGTTGTATCCCTTGCTTTCAGCCCAGATAGTCAACTTTTAGCAAGTGGTGACTCAACTGGCACAATTACCCTATGGCAACTCAAAAAGGGATGGTTTCAACCTCTAATAGCTAAGAAAATTAAAACTTTTTCCCATGTTTCCAAACAACCGATTAACACCCTTGCGTTTAGTCCAGATGGAATAACTTTAGCCACTGGACACGGCGACAACAATGGCGGAATTACTCTGTGGGATATAAAAAGTGGAAAAAAACTTCAAACCTTTGCTGGTCATGCAGTATCAGCTTCTAGAGTGTGTTGTAGTGGTTTCGCGGATCGTGACCAAGTAGCTGTTAGTCCTGATGGAAAGGCGATCGCTAGTAGTGGCTACAATGACATAATTAAACTCTGGGACACACAAACTGGCTCTTTCCTCCGTTCCCTTGAATCCAAATCTCATCCGGGTTCTGCTGAAAAAATCACCTTTAGTCAAGACGGTAAATTTTTAGTTAGTGTGAATAAGCCAGATATCGTCCTATGGGAAGTATCAACAGGTAGAGAAATTCAGTCAATCAAGCCTGATTCTGACTTATTATTTTGGGGTTCAAGAACTTTAAATCAGCATGGAGACTTACTAGCAATTGGTGAAAAATCTACAGATTTCGATAGTGGAAAGTTACGGATTAAAGTTCTGCAAATTCCTGATGGTCAAACAGTTTGTACGCTTATAGGTGACTATGGGTTCCCATCCCAAATTATCTTCAGTCCAGACAAGCGCTTTTTAGCTACTCGGCATAGTATGTCTGAGTTTGCAATATGGGAGATTGCAACTGGTAAGTTGATTCGTGTCATCAACACTGACTACGTTGAAGGTGATACCGACCCTGGAGATCCAGATCCAGTACTCTTCAGCCCAGATGGTAAAATTTTAGCAATTGCCGGAACCGCAAATATTACCCTATGGCAAGTTAGTTCTGGAGAAAAATTAGATACTATTAATCGTTACCATCGGGGTTGGGGAAGGTGCTTAACTTTCAGTCCCAACGGACAAACTCTGGCTTTTACTGAGAACACTGGGCTATATACTATCAAACTTTGGGATCTAAAAACTAGCAGCGAGATTTGTATCCTTCAACAAACCTTCAAGAGTATTACCTCGCTTAATTTCAGTGGTAATGGAGAAGTTTTAGTGAGTAGTTATAGTGATGGCACGATCGCAGTATGGCAGCAAAAGAAAGGTTTACTCTGATAAGTTGAGTAGTGCGATCGCATTTTTGCTAGATGGTTTGTGAAGAGCGATCGCATGGATAAGTTATCATGTGTTGAGTATTAATATTTTTATGAATACAAAAGAATGGAGTCGATATAATGCAAAGTTCAATATCTACTCACTTGACTATTGAAGTTGAACAAGAAGAAGACGGCCGTTGGATTGCAGAAATCTTAGAAATACCGGGTGTTTTGGTGTATGCTTCGACTCAACAACAAGCGATATCCAATGTGCAAGCTTTAGCTTTGCGAGTGATTGCTGACAACTTGTATGTCTTTTGATGTATTATTTTAATTTTTGCACCTATCCTATCCCCCTGGATAGGATAATATTTTACTAGTAGGGGAAATATTTAAAACATTCCCTAACTTTAAATTTCTCTGCACTCTGGTTATATTGAGGGACTTATTGTGGTTGCTACGCCGGAAAAACTGCTACATACTCACGAGCAATTATCAGGTAAAGACCGTGTAGCCGTACTGCTCATGGGCTACGGCGAAGTCGAAAGCTACGAAGATTTCGCCAACTATAACGAACAGGCTTTAAATCTACTGACAGCAAAATTTGCACCAGTACCAACCTGGATTTATCCGCCACTGGCAAAACTTTTGGCACTATTTGACCGCCATGAGTGGGGACACACACACCACGATTTTATCTCCCCACACAATGCCATCTTTGAACAGCAGCGTGCTGGTATTGAGAAGAATTTACAAGAAAAATGGGGCAATAATGTCCAAGTTTTCAAAGCTTTCAACTTCTGCGCCCCCTTTCTGCCTAATCAAGTTTTGGCAGAAATCAAAAACCAAGGCTTTGATAAACTGCTAATTTACCCACTGCTGGTTGTTGATTCTATCTTTACCAGTGGCATTGCGATCGAGCAAGTTAACAATGCTCTTGTTGAGTTGAGTGATGGCGAAGAACATTGGGTTAAAAGACAGCGCTATATTCCTTCTTTCTTCAACGAACCAGCCTACATCGATTTAATGGCTCATTTGGTTGAGGAGAAAATTGCTGAATTAGGCGCAGCTTACCTACCTTCTCAAATCGGTATTGTGCTAATGAACCACGGCTGTCCCCATAAAGCTAAAGGATTTACCTCTGGGATTACCGAAAGTCAAGCGCTGTACGATTTGGTACGGGATAAATTGATTAACCGCTATCCCTTAATCTCGGTGGGTTGGCTCAATCATGACACGCCCCTAATTGATTGGACACAGCCAAATGCACAGCAAGCCGCCACTAATCTGATTCAATTAGGGGCAAAAGTAATAATTTTTATGCCAATTGGCTTTGCCACAGAAAATCACGAAACTCTATTAGATGTGCACCACATCATCCATGCTTTGGAGAAACAGCATCCTGGTACAAACTACGTGCAAATGGCTTGCGTCAATGACCATTCGGAATTTATGGCGATGGCGGCGCAATGGGCTGATGCTCATATTGAACAACTGTTATCAGAGCAAACTTTAGCAGTTAATCCCCAACTAGCTGGCGATCGCCATCACCACCATCATCATCATTGAGCAAGAATGTAGGGTAGGCAATACTACTCTACATCGGCTACACATCGGCTACTGAGCAAAATAATCCCACGTCTTGAAGGCGTGGGATTGTTGTACTAAAACTGAGCTTTTACTTTGCCTTAAGTTATCCCTCTTTTGTCACTCTGCGGAAGGGTAATCGCTAGAAGCCTGATCAGGCAATCAATACAAGCTATCTTATTAGAAAAAAATTGGTGTTGTATTAGTTATTAGAAAAAAATTGTGTAAACTCTTAGTAGATAAAAGCTCTAGAATTCAGAAATGGCAAATGTTTTCGGAGAGTGACAGAACAGGGATATTTCTGAAACGGCTTTTTGGTAAAGCTTTTTAATCTAATAATTGGCAATTCAAAATCCAAAATTGGTAAGACTTCCTTCATTTTAAATTTAGAGGATCGTGTTGTGAAAGCAATTTTTCTACTTTCGCCTCGTCTAACCTGGCGGTTAATCTTCTATTTTCGTGTAAGTCTCTAGTAGTTTTCGCCAAAGTAAAAGTTGAGCCAACAGAAAAACTTAAACCCATGCCCATGAAGCCTTTTACCCAGCTATTCACAGGCAAGTTTACAATACCGAAGGTGGTCATAGAAATAGAAATTACAAAAGCTGCCCAAGTTTGAATAACCCAAGCTGGACTGTCTTTTTGAGTACCAATAGTTTGCATATTTCCTACCTTTAATCTGGGTGATTTAACAGTAATTGTATTGATTGGTAGGTTTACTGGTATCAATAGTAAGACCAGTTTGATAACTGGACTCCAAAAGACAAGCTCAAAAACAATTTCAGTAAGTAGAAACTGGTACAACCATTGTGCCACTTTTTCAATTGTCATCGAACTGAAATCTTGCGGCATTCGTCAATGAGCCAAGGACTTTAGCTATTAGCCTAGTAATGAATTACTAGGCTGTTGTTGGGGCTAGTGCAATATCTCAGATTATAATTTACTATTCATCAGGAAAAGTCTGTACCTTGCCATCAGGACTAAGAACAACTCGAATTCTGACATTTTGTCCGCGTGTATTAGCGGAAACAAAAGGTTGACCAACTTCAGGCATCCCAGCACTATCAACGAATTCTCTTGCAGCCTTATTGAGAGGAAAAATTCGTTCAACTGTGCCGTCAATACTGACTATTAAACTGTACTCTAATGTTTGTCCCAGTCCAGTAGGTGGTTGCCAACGCTTTATTAAGTATTCTCTAGCTTCTGCTACTTGAGGTGTGTCAAATAATGTACCCCTAGTTGCCATTTCTCTGGATGGGGGGATTTTGCGTCCGTCCCCTAATTGATCGATAAATGGATTATTATCTCCAGTTCTAGACGAGGGAAGTTCTGAGGAGGGTTTATTTCCAGGAGAAGCTGCCCGTAGAGAATTGATTGTTTCGTCCAGCTGTTGTGAGGTCAGTGAGGGAGCTTGAGTAGGAGTATTGACACGACTATTATTGGGTATGGTGCTAAGAGACGGGGGAACTGGTGAAATATTTGGTGATAAGCTGCCTGGCGTAGAAGATAGGCTAGATGGCAAATTCCGGCGCTGAGGCAAAGCAGCCCCTGGGGGAGTTGACCGTGTAAGGTTCTGTTCAAGATTTGGTAAGATGGCAATTTCCTGGCGTGGGATTTTGCTGGATGGTGCCCCTGGATTGCTAGGAAGGGTTGAAATCGTATTCGGAGGTATTGTCAGTGCATTATTTGGTAATGGAGGTGGCACTGTAGAGAAATTGGAACTAGGAGATGTTAAGGGTGCTTGGGGCAAACTGGATGTGGGAAGCAGAGGGGTAGAGCCGAGCAAATTATCTGATGGGATGGTGAGTCCGGGTTGAGGCGTGGGAAAGATTAGTGAGGGTGAAGGTTCTAAAGCAGTCTTTACCTCTGCTGGATCTGCTGTTTTGGCTGTCTGCTGTTGCTTTTCCCTAATGTCGTTAGCATATTGCCAAGTAACTGGTAAAAAACCTACACCTAATACTAATACTGCGGCAATAGGTGCCCAAGTAGGGAACCTCAGAGTCGAACTCCTGCTGTTGAGAGTTGGGAGTGCCATGACATCAGTCGAGTATTCATCTAAAGCACTAGCCAAATCAAATAGTTGCAGCAGACTGAGTTGAATTACGGGGCTAGATGAGTGATTGGCGAGAGAACCGAGGAATAAGTTGTGATTTAAATAGCTGGTTGGTTCTAAGTGAATATTTGCCCCTGGAATCTGAGTACTAAAGGAATTTAATGTTTTTGTTGAGGACTTTAATTCTGGTTCATCCAGGGCTGTGCTTAACTTCTGGGTATCGGATAAACTGACCCAAAAGCTTTCTGGAGATTGTTGAAGGAATTGTTGTATGTAGCTTGTGACGGCATCATACAAAGCTTCGAGTTGATCGCGATCGCCCCGAATTGGAACTCTGTGTTCTTCTGGTAGTCGGGGATCATCAAAACGTAGCTCAAAACTGAGATGCTTGAGGACAGTTTTCCCCATCCAACGGGACAGAGGTGAGCTTTGCGCGAATATTTCTAGCGTGCAAGTCGGGGGTGTGTAGCGACGAATGACAGAATTTGATAGAGGCATGGCAGGAACTGCGAGGAAGACTATTTGGGATTTTGCAAAAAGTTGAGCCAGTTGCTTGCAAAGAAAAGTTGAAACGGCGGATTCCTTCACTCAGAACTTTGTTAAGTTCCTTCCGTTATGCAAACTGGTGTGCAAGGAGGAAGCTGTGCTGATAGTGCATCGCCCAAGAGCTAACGATTATCAAAAAGGTTTCCTGACCTAGCAAACTTTAATGAGCGAATTTTGGTTAAGGAATTTCAAATCTAAAATCTAAAATTTTGTCGAACGGTCTATAAGTGCTAGCCAGAGACGGCGATGCCCACCAGGAGCGCTGTAAAAAAGTAAATCTACAAGCAGTTTTAGGGACAGGTTGGTTAGTAAATCTGTTGAGATTTTTTCGTCCTCTTCCATCCGCTCTTGGTAGGTGTTGCAAAAAGCATCAATATAATCTCCAAGTAAAGCAGCCTGGTGAGGCTCCCGGTTATTTTCTGCCATTTGTTCCAACAGTCCGACAGCGCGGCGAATCAATTCCTGGTGCTGTTTGGCTAGGTAGCAGATGATCAGAACAAGCGATCGCGCTTCTTCGACATCTAGCTTTTTTCGCCCTCCTTGACCTTTGCGTAGGGGATTTGATTGGCGCAGTCGCCATAAAGCTACGCGATCTGGCACTCTTGACTCTAAATTCAGATCAGTTGCCGCCGAAAGCATAGCCTCTGAACCAATGCAAGCTAAGGTTTCTAGCGCTAACAGCACCAAGTCCAATTGGGTTTTGATATTGTCCCATTGAACTGTGTTTGGGGCTGGAAGCTTGATTAAATCCTCCCACTGGGAATTTGGCGTGGCTGAGTTGGCGGCCGAGTGCATAACTTTTAGCATAGGTGATCAAGCTGATAGGGGATGTTGCTGTTACTCATTTTGAAACCAGACTCTCAAGCATCAAGCTTGGTTTCCCATAGCTATGAGCCAGAGGCTTCAGCTAGATTTTTTCTATGTGGTAAACAGGAGGTATCTTTGTCCTAACTCTAGATGAAAATTTATTTTCAACAAAGTAGAAAATTATCAATTCTAGTTAAGGTTTACCCGACTTTCGCTGCTAGCTCCGTACAATAGTCTAAATAAACTATTGTTTTGAATGTTAACCGCTAATTATCGCTAAGTAATTATCTAGAATACCTCTTAATTTATTTGCAGTTTTAAATTTTGGAATTTCTTGATGTTTATTACTTGGTCTTCATGTATACATAGTTACTATACAAATCTTTTGCCTGTTTGTTAAAGGCGCTTCTTGCTGCTGGATAAGTGGTTACGCAAAATTATTTATGTCATTGCGAGCGAAATGAAATGCAGCGTTCGTGGAGAAGCAATCTCCAAACCGCAAGCGAATTGCTTCAGATTAGCTGTATTTCTGAATGCGTTAGAACCTTGGCGCAACCATGTCGATTGATTGTCATTGCGCCTTCTGTATACCCTGTGATCCACAGCCGAGAATGTTTCGACACAGGGTAAAGGTAATTTTTAGAGATTTTCTTGTGTCCGTTTTGCTTCTATTAGTTTTTGCAGTTCACCAATTTCATCTATAGTATAAAACTTCGGGTTAGGTTCAGCGTTAATTTTATCCATTAGAACGTAAAAAGCTTCTGTATCATTACGATTATCTAATAAATAACGTTTTAACTCTATTTTACTCATTGCTGCAAAGTTAGGCTTAGTCATTCGTCGTATCTCCATTTACCATTAGAGTTAATTTGTTTGCTGTCTTATCCACGCACGAAATGCTTTCATTGTCGCGTTTCTACCATTTGTTTTACTCAGCATCAAATATTCGGGAATCACTTGGTAAATTGAGAGATTGGGGAAAATAGAACTGGTATTTGATTCTACATATTTACCATCGAATAGCACGTTTATTTCCAACTTACTTCCATTCCATCGCCACAGTTCCGGTACTCTCAAAGCTTGATAATTATTGAAACGAGTGCGGGAGGTAATATCAATTTCAATAGCCAAATCTGGAGGCGGGTCGGTTTCTAAATTGATTCTATCTTTACCCCTAATTTTAGCTTCATTTTGGATATAAAAACAATCATCAGGTTCTATCCCAGCATCCATACTTTCTTGATTAAAAGTCGTAGAACCCAAACTCCAAAATTCCAAATCGAGTTCTTCTAATAAAACTTTTACCAAGTCCCCAATAATAACTTTAGCTACTTCATGTTCTGGTAATGGAGCCATTATTTCCAGCATTCCTTGACTGTAACTCATCCGAGAACTGCTTAGGCGTAGCCCGTCGTAGACATCGCTCCCCAATTCTGCCAAAATACATTTGTATGCCGACCAGGAGATGTCTTTAATTAACAACTGATGACCGGCTTTAACAATTAGTTGATTGAGTTCAAGTAACATAGAAAATTTCCTCCTCTTTTATAAGGAAAAATGGGCTGAATTAACAGCCTTCACATTTATTGCCGCTTTATTTGATGTGAGCGATGGTAACACCACTGCCGCCATCTGCTTGTTCTGCTGGTTCGTAGTTGTTCACTCTGGAATGCTGTTGCAAAAAGGCGTGGACACCTTGCCGCAGTTTACCAGTTCCGTACCCGTGAATAATCCATATTGGGCCTGTAGCTTCCGAGATGGCTTTATCTAGAATGTATTCGGAATCAGCTACTCGCTTACCGCGCAAATCGATGGTATTTTGGGAAGTCCGAATTTCTGGGACACTTGGGGGTGGTGGCGTTACTACTGCTGGGGCTGGTTTGGATTTGACGATCGCTTCGGCTTTTTGACCATCTAGAGATTCTACGTCTTCCAACTTCACAGTCATCTTCATTAGCCCAAAGCGAACGCTTAACTCCCCGTCTTCATCGGGGGCGGTGATCACATCTGCTGTTTGTCCCAGTTTAGGAACGCGGACGCGATCGCCTACTTTGGGCATAAACCCAACTTTTGGTTTTGCTGGCGTTGCTGGCTGATATTGCTGGCCGATTTGATTCAAAGCATTGGTGGCTTGCTGGGCTTCTTGGGCTGTGGGCGTACCTTTCTGCAAGCGGCGAATCACTTGGGCAATTTCACTTTTTGCCTGAGCGATCGCTTGTTGGACTGCTACTTCTTGTGAAGCCCGTAAACTGCTTTCCCTCTCCTCCAAACTTGCGGCTTTTGCGGATACTTCTTTGTATAAACGTTCCGCTTGATGTAACAAACTTTGGGCTTCCGCAGCTTTGGTTTCCTGGCGGCGGCGTTGCGCTTCTAAGCCAGCAATTACCTGGTTAACTTCATCTGTGGCTTCTCCCACTTGAGTTTTTGCCTGTTCTACCACTTCTGGTTTTAATCCCAAGCGTAGGGCAATTGTTAAGGCATTAGAACGTCCTGGGATGCCCCACAGCAGACGGTAAGTAGGCGAGAGAGTACTTTCGTCAAATTCTACAGAGGCATTTTCAAACCGCTCGTCTTCGTATTTTAGGGCTTTTAGTTCGCCGAAATGAGTGGTGGCGATCGTTAGTTGGGCGTGGTTGGCGAGATATTGTAACAAGGCGATCGCTAAAGCGCTACCTTCAACTGGATCAGTTCCGGCGCCGACTTCATCGAGTAAGACTAGGGAGTGGGGAGTGGGGAGTGGGGAGT
>NZ_WBKM01000225.1 GCF_015714725.1 Nostoc sp. WHI | reverse complement strand
TTATTCACTGGTTATTCTTTTGGAATCACGTCGGGCTATGGAGCTATTGGTCTTTGGTGGGGATTGGCTATTGGTTTAGCCCTCGCTGCAATAATCTTAACTTGGCGCTTTAGCACCAAAACAACTAATTACTGAGAGACACAGATAAATTATCTGTAGTAATTAGAAAACTTACGGGTGCGTATTACTGCTAATTTGAATTAGATTCATTGAGTGATAAAGTTAGATTATGAATATTCAAGTTATTATAAGTAGATTTATTTGAAACAAATTCGACCTTAGTTATCTCTTTGTTTTAAAGACTCTCAGTGTCCTAAGCCAAGTTCTCAACACGAGACTTCTTGGCATTTGTGGGGAAAAGGAATAAGAAAAAACCTTTCTCCTTTAACCTTCCCCTTTTCCGCAAGGGTGCAAAAGTTACTTTTGCAAGAGGTTCACGCAACTAAAAATTACCAATTGCCTACCTTCATTTGTTTGGCATGAACCAGTAGTGTATAAGTTGACGTTGTTAATTGCTAAATAGGACTAATTTCAATTGATTTTAATTATCCGTGAGCCTGCTACCAGCGAACAGATAGAAGAAATGCTGAAAACTTGGGAGGTATTTATTAAAATAGCAGTAGATATCGAACGCAAAGTTATTGCAGGTGGTGGCGTTCGCCATTACGAGTGTGAACAAGAGTTACTCAAAGACGGGAGCAGCCAAAGAGATATTTGGGGTGCTGACTGGTCTCCTTCCACTCAAGAAATTTGTGACTTACACCATAAGCTGTCCGCTTTTGAAACCATAAGTTGTCCGCAGTAGAAGTCTAAAAGCGGATTATTACGTTTAGTAGCCGAACAGTAAAAGTAATGTTTTGAAATGATAAAGTGACCGAAAGTTCATTATTCAAGCATAAACAGTCCGAAAGTTACAGATTTTTGTATGCTCAGCGACCAAGAGTTTGAAGACTGGTGTCGCCGCCTTTGTTTAACAGAGACGACAAAAGAGTTTGTGCAAAAAATCCGTTGTTCAGAACCTGTAAGGATTGTAGGTGGCGGAGCGAAAAATGTTTGCGGTAGCTATCCAAGCCGCAAAATGGGGAAAACAATTCAGTTTGAATCTCATAAAGTAGAACTGCCAGCGATCGTCGAATACGAAAATGACGAAGATGTTTTGGAATACTATGACCAACCAATTCGCTTAAGCCTATCATTCAAATCAAAGAGCGGACGTTGTGTGGTGACATCTCACACTCCTGATTTCTTGATCATACGCCGTAACTGTGTGGGATTTGAAGAATGGAAACCGAGCGAACGTCTCAAAACATTAGCTCAGAAACAACCCACACGCTATCAACAGAGCGAAGACGGTCAATGGCACGCTCCACCAGCAGAAACTAAAGTTCAACCACTTTTACTGTACTACCATTTACGTACAGATCAAGAAATAAACTGGATTGCTTACCGCAACCATCAGTTTCTGAAAGCTTATTTCAATCAAGAAAATACAGTTAACTCAGAGGTAAGAACAACGGTTGTTGAGTGGGTGAGAGCTAACCCTGGAATGACTCTGAAAGAACTATTAGAATCAATCAGTACCAATTGGGTAGACGATATCTATGCCTTGATTGCAACAAAGCAATTATATGTAGACCTGAAAGCAGTAGCTTTGAGTGAACCAGAACAAGTTCATCTTTTCAGCAGTCAACAGATGGCACTGGCATATAATGTCATGATTGCTCAAAGAATTTCTACCACTATCGCCAGCGGACAACGAATTGATGTGGCGGTTGGCTCAACCCTTGTTTGGGATGGTAAAAGTTGGTGTGTACTTCAAATTGGAGACACAAAAATTGCTCTCCAAAGCGAAAATGAACTGATTCAGTTAACTCATGCAAACTTTGATGCACTCATTGCACAAAAAGAAATTACTCATATTCAACCTAAATCTGCAAAAACAACAGAAATTTGGGAACAGCTAAAATGCGCGAGTCCCGAAGATTTGTCCGTGGCTAACTACCGCTATAAAATCATTGAGCCATATTTACATGGAAGACCGCCAATTAATAGTTCTGTACCTGAGCGGACAATCCGTAGCTGGAAATCCAGATTTAATAAGGCTCTTAATAATTATGGCTGGGGCTATATTGGTTTGCTACCCAATCGGGGAGACAAAGGAAATCGAGTAGACCGCTTTTCACCCGATACTTGGGAGTTCATCGACCGAATTATTGAACAGCATTATGAAAATCTCAAACAGCGAGGAAAACTGGCAACTTACGGTATTCTCGTTAGAGAGTGGGAAAAAGCAGGAAGAACAGACCCTTGCCCCAGTCGAATTACTTTCTGTAAGCGTATTAATCAACGAGATCCAGTACGGCAAACTCGCCAAAGACAAGGTAGTAGAGCAGCTTACCAAAAGAATCCTTTTTATCACGAATTAACGCTTTCCACGCCTAACCACGGCAGTCGTCCATTTGAAATCTGCCACATTGACCATACGGAATTAGATATTGAGTTAGTTTGTTCTCGCACTGGACGTTGTTTAGGCAGACCTTGGGCAACGATTCTTATTGATGCTTTCTCCCGCCGCATTTTTGCCATCTATTTAACTTTTGATCCACCATCGTATCGCTCTTGCATGATGGTGTTGCGAATTTGCGTGCAGCGACTTGGACGTTTTCCAGAAATATTAATAATGGATAATGGTGTAGAGTTTGGCAGTATTTACTTTGAAACTCTTCTGGCGGCGTTTGCTTGCACAAAAAAACAACGCCCCGTTGCTAGTCCAAGGTTTGGTTCACTTATTGAACGTTTTTTTGGCACAACCAACACAGAATTCTTTTACAACCTAAAAGGCAATACTCAAATTACTAAACAGGTTCGCTTGGTAAATAAAGCAAATAACCCAAAAGTACAAGCTGTCTGGACATTGCCAGAATTATATGAATATTTTTGTGAATATGCTTATGTTATTTATGACTGTAGAGAGCATCCGGCGTTAGGACTCTCTCCTAATGCTGCATTTGAAAGAGGTCTTAATCAAAGTGGAATGCGCTACGGAGAAAAAATTTTAGATGATGAAAACTTTAAAATTTTTACCTTGCCTTCAACTTCAAAGGGAAGTGCAAAAATAATACCAAGAATTGGCATAAAAATTAATTCTATTTACTACTGGTCAATTGATGATTCCTTTCTTAATCCTGAAGTTGAAGGAACTCAAGTCCCAGTTAGATACGACCCATTTGATGTCGGGACTGCTTATGCTTATGTCAAAGGTAATTGGGTGCGGTGTATTTCTGAATATTACTCATCCTTACAAGGTCATTCAGAAAGAGAAATTCGACTTGCAAGTATTGAATTACGCCAGCAGAAAAATCAGTATAACCAAAAGATAACAATTAGGGCTAAGGAACTTGCACAGTATCTAGAATCAGCAGAAGCTCAAGAAACTTTACAGGCACAAAGACTGCACGATTTGGCTGCACTAGATATGCGTCAATTGCTGTATCAAAATAATATTAAACAGACACAAACTTATCTTGATGAATATCCAATTAACATTAATATAAACAATCCTACTGAAGTTTTATCACAAACAGATAAATTAAATATTTCAGCAATAGATTTAGAAAAAATTCAACCCCATACTCAAGAGGAGTTATGGCAATAAAACACAAACGTCTATTTCCTCAAGCACTTCTTACTCAATCATCAACTGAGCGGCTGAACTATTTTCAGGGGATTACAATTGGACATTTACGGTTAAAACAGGCTTTAGATATTTTGTTGATGAATCTTCAACAACCAACAGATATCTGTGTCTTGTTTGTTGTTGGACCAGCAGGAGTAGGGAAGACGACTTTACGACTACGAACTGAAAAACTGTTAATGGAAGGTGCATTAGCATCTATGAACAGTAATATTTGTCAGATCCCAGTCGCAGGTATAGAGGCAATTGCTAATGAAGCCGGAAAGTTTAATTATAAAGATTACTACCTCCGGGTTCTAGAATCTCTAGAGAAAATTTCGCTCAATTCAATCACTACAAATAGTACATCAAATTATCAAAAGTATGCAGGCACTCTTTCGGCTACATACTTTGCTTCCAAAAGTTCTGATACAGTGCGTCGTGCTTTAGAACAATCTATGCGACACCATCAATTAACAGCATTAATGATAGATGAAGCCCAACATTTGCTGATGGTTGCTGGAGGAAAACAAATGTTACACCAGATGAATTGGATAAAATCTCTCGCTAATGTTACTGGTGTCGTACATATTTTATTCGGTACTTATGATTTACTCAACTGCTGTCACCTCAGTGGTCAAGTCAGCCGACGCAGCGATGATATACATTTACCTCGTTATTCGAAAGACAACAAAGAGGATATAGCAGAGTTTATGCGGGTTCTCAGAACATTTCAGGCACATTTACCTTTGGTTGAAGAACCTTCCTTGGTAGAACAATATGAATATTTTTTGGATTACTCAGTTGGCAGCGTTGGTCTGCTCAAAACTTGGTTGACAAAAGCGTTACGAAACGCCTTGGCAGAGAACGCGACAACCCTCAATGCGAAGTATATCCAACAAAACGAATACTCAAAAGCACGACGGCAGCAAATTCAACAGGAAGCACAAGCTGGAGAAAAGCGATGGCACAACGAGGTTGCAAGTGTGACGCTCAGTTGGGAGCAATGCGATTTTGTTAGGCGACTCAAAAAAAGTGCGATCGCTAATCTGATTTATCCGTACAAAAATATATTAACTACATATTAATTAGTATTAATACTTAAAAATGCCGAAGATATATGAAGAGAGTCTGTCACAGGTGTCTGGAGTGCTATCCTGATGGAATACTTAGTGATAATGATAATCAAAATGAGAGTAAGGGGGTGAGAGAGGCTAGCATTGCTAGCCTCTCTCACCCCCAGTTTCATGATGATCATTCTGATATATTTTCGCGGGGACAAAAAAAGGTAGGATTCCCTTTTAGCAATAGTTTTAAGAAAGGATTGCGCCTACCAATGACAAAAAATATATATGCAAGTTTAGATTTAACCAAATCATTGTCAGATTTTCAAGCTGTAGTTACGAAACTTTTAGAATTGAATAATGCTAGTGAATGGGATGGGCAGATTCTTAAAGAAAGAGAAGAAAAAATTAGAGAAGCTGCACTTATTTTAGCCGGTCAATGTATTGCTGTATTGTTACATAACCTTTCTCAATCTCAATCAGCTCTTGATACAGCAATGGCTCAAACCCAAGGATGGTGGCAGCCTAAAACTCAAAGACATGGTTCTCGGACTCGACAAATATTAACAGTTGGGAATGTCCTGGTTACTCTGGTATTACCATATGTAGTAACAATCAATAAAAAATCTGAGCAAAATAAATCTGAGCAAAATAAATCTGATAATCAAGGCTTTTGTCCATTTTTACAATGGTTGGGAATGTCAGAAGGATTAACCCCTTTGGTATGGTCAACTGTTGCTCAATACGGAGCGATTTCTAGTTCATTTGAAGCTTCCTGTACAATTTTAATAGGTTGGGGAATTAATCTTAGTTTCAAACGAATTGAACGCTTAACATATAATTTTGGTCAGATTGGCATCAATTTACGTCAATCTAAAATATTAAATCGGCAACTGGGAAATTTACCTGAAGGTCATGTTCTTAAAGACCAGCGAGTTGTCATTGCTGTAGATGGGGGTCGGAGTAGAGTCCGAATTAATAAAAAGGGGAGAAAAAATTCCAAAACGAAGCGACACGGGTTTATCGGTAAATGGATTGAGCCAAAATTGTTAACAATTTATGTTGTTGACGGGCAAGGTAAAAAAGTCAAAAATTCTGATATTCCTATTACTAATGATGGCACTTATGATGGATACAAAGCACTTTTAGAAATTTTAGAAGCGCATTTAGTTGACCTGGGAATTAGTCAGGCAAAACAAGTTTTATTAATCGGGGATGGGGCAGAGTGGATCTGGATACATATTCCCCCGCTTTTGACACGATTAGGATGCCCAGTCGAAACTTATCAACTCTTCGATTTTTATCATGTTACGGAAAATTTAAAAGTATTTGCAGACGCAGCATTTCATGAAGAACTACAGTCTAAACAATGGTTTATAAAAGCCTGAAAAAGTTTAAAAAAAGGTAATGCTAAATCTTTAATCAACCAGATGGATGAGTTGATTGCTCTAGCTACTGGAGAGCAGTGTAAGATTATGGTAGGCAAGCGAAATTATCTTTTAGATGCTTATCGTAAAGGACGTTTAAATTATGATAAAGCAATAAAGAAAAAACTACCTATTGGCAGTGGTGCAATTGAGAGTTTGATCCGCCAAGTTGTCAATTTAAGAATCAAGGGTAACAGTAAATTTTGGTTGCAAGAAAATGCAGAAATTATGTTACATCTGCGTTGTCAATGGATAGCTGGAAGTTGGGATAATTTTTGTGGTTCTATCTTTAATTCCTTTATTAAACCGCAAACTGCTTGATAAATTTTATACTTTAATCCTGTCTTTAATTTAGTTTTTGGCATAATTGATACTAAGTATAAAAGACTGATTGCAGATATTTTCAGAAATAATCGTCAAATGACTTGCTAGCACTCTTTTTGAGATATCTCATCAAGATGAATTTTTGTGTAAACCACTATTCTACTTGCAAATAAAATCACCTTGTACTTAAATATAATTTTTAGCGATCGCACTTTTTTTGAGTCGCCTAACAAAATCGCATTGCTCCCGTTAACATTGCCACTACTCTAATTCAAGTTCTAGAAGAATTGACCCAGCGTCAAGATTTATCTTGTCTGTGGCCATTGAAGTGGGCAAGTATTTTTTTCGAGTTTAGCATTCTGCGCTTACATCAAGCTTGGTGCCCAGTATGCTATGACACCTGGCGTACCAATAATCGAGTAATTTACAATCCACTGCTGTGGTTAGTCAACACAATCAAGGAATGCCCTCACCATGAGCATCAGTCACTGATTGAGCAATGCCCTCACTGCCAGCAAGAGTTTCCACCATTATCAAGGTATTCTCGTCCAGGATATTGCTCAATCTGTCATCTATGGTTAGGTGGACTGCAACTTAATCAAGTAGTTAATCAAGAAACTGAAAGCGTTGACTTTTGGCGGCAACAATTGATAGCTCCGCTCTCTAATCAAAGCAATAAGCCTCTGTGGCAGTGTATGTGGTTCGATGATGTCGAAGATTTGGCTGCCAATACACCCTTTAACTTCCTACCACCCATACATCAAAAGTAATTTTTCACCGAAACTTGCCCAGGCGTTTTGAAAGCATAAACGTGCCGCCCCGGCAAACTTATGGTTACAGTCACAAGAAAGCTGGTTAATAGGAATGCGGCAACACCAACACGCGCTTTCTGGTAGGCATTCTTAATAATTGGTGCAGCAAACTCCGAATATGGTGGATTAGTACATATCCAGTCACACTCTGGGAAAGAGTCCCATGATTGGGATAGTGTTGCATCTAGGTGAAAATGTGCCTGTTTGTTCGGGTCTATGTCGTTAGTCCAGATTTTTTCGGTGTATGTCCAGGCTTGGAGTAAGGATGCGATCGCCTGATGTCCTACACAAGGCTCACCAATGACACCAGATAACGGAACATGGCGCAGTAGTTCAGTAGTAAACCACGATGGGGACTCGTAAAAGTTGAGAGGATGTCGGGTTACTGTTTGGGTTGGAGTAATAGTAAGTTGTGGAATTAGTGTCACAATTATGCTGCTTCCTCCTGAGTATCTACAGAGTCCTGATTGTGGACAATAGTTGCGCTGATCGATTCAAAGTCAACCTGAAAGATGTTTAAATCTGGGGTCATTCTCCAATTCGCAATTCGCTTTTTCGCCCATTCGCAGTTAATAACTTATGTATAAAAGTATGGGCTTGAATATTGATATTGTGTATTTTTCCATAATTCAAATTAAAAAGTTGTGTTTTGAGTGAACTAACTATGATTTTATTCACAATTGCGAATTGCGAATTGCGAATTGCGAATTGCCTGATGTGCGCTTCGCTAATAACTTTTTCAACTACTTGAACTACGACTTTCATAAATACTCCTAAAACTCAATTCGGTTCAAAGTTTGTAATTGTGCAGCAAGCGTGCTAAGAAAATCCTGTAATTCTTCTGTTGCTTCTTGAGGGCTGATTGATTTTTCAAAGATGTAAAGCTTTGTATTCTCTAAATAAACTTCTACACGAGTCATATTTGTATGTGGCGAAGTCAATAGTGTTAAAGTAAATTTCTCATATTTGCAAAAGTAGTATTGACATTCTTTACTTAGAGATTGCCCTCGCTGCCATTTGATAATTTCTGTATCGTCATCGTCCGCAAGTTCAAATTCAACTTCTTCGATTGCAGTGAAAGCCATAGCCACACACGCTCTTTCTGCTGGATGTGTAGCTGATTGCATCCGATAGTCTTCAGGGACTACATAGCCTTGAATTGCATAGAACTTCTTAGCTAGTTTTTCAATCAGTACATCTCTTTGGAAGTATCCAAGTTCCATATTCTTTCCCCTCAAGGTAGAATTTGCCTTTGTTGTAAAAGTCTTAATTTTTGATGACTCGGCGATCGCTCTGCTTGACCGATGACCGAACAATTCGCAATTCGCAGTTCGCAATTCGCAATTGCGGACGTAATTGATAATTGATTCATTTAGGGTACAAGCCCCTAATTTGAATTATGAAAAGAAACAAAACACGTAGTATCAATATTCAACGGAACGCATTCATGCGTGGGGTATTATTAATTGCGAATTGCGAATTGCGAATTGCGAATTGCGAATTGGAAATGACCGATGCCTAATGTCCATCAAGCCGTTACTAAAGATTTTCTAGCGAAAGCCCCCGCCTGTCTTAGCGCTGCACTAGGGCTTGGGTGAGCGAAAAATTCTTCTACAGCTTTGGTCAACCCAGCCGCAACAGTAGGCTCGTGACAAGCGTAGACATAGATAGGCTGTTGAACACCGTTAACCAATCGTGTTTCTTGGCGATCGCCCAATTGTGGGTAAAATGTTCTCACCCATGTCCCCAGGTGTCCGCGATAGTGGGAGCCTTTGAGGGGGACTTTCTTACCCAGTTCGCTTTCTGCAAAGTTGACCACGCCAAGCCACTTCTCTTGTGTGCCGGTTAAGGCTTGTTGATTGTAGTCAGCAAACAGATTGGCGGCGTAATCATTCATCTGCTGTTCAATGTAGGGGTTGAGTCTGCCACCTGTTAGTTGAGCGAGAGTCTTCATTGCTTCCACCAGTGTTTTTAGGCGCTGTTCCACTGGGGGGAGGGCTGGTGTGGGATTATGAGTAATAATTGTTACGGCTGCAACCAAGTCTAAAATAATGGTTCTAACTTGGGCTGCTATCTCGGATTGCTGCAAGAGCATTGCAATTCTTAAAGTCCCAAGAGCAGAAAAAACTCTCACCTGGGATGTCTTAGATGGTAGACAGAGATTCTGTCGAGCATCGCGCAAGTCTTTTCCTGTAAGGATTTGGGTTTCGGTATCTCCGAATTCTGAATGATTAACTCTGTACAGTTCTTTGATTGCTGATTCTGAAACTTCAAAGTATTCTGCTATTTGTCCAGTAGTAGCCCAGCCACGCCAAAAGAGGTGGAATAATGGCTAAACCACCTTCTAATCGCAAAAAAGCCATCTCTGCTGCATCTAGTGACAGTACACTACCCGATGACCAAGACCTTGAAGAAAACCCAACCTTAGCAACAATTAACGTTACTGCTGTCGAAGTTCCAGAGTTGACAGAGGAAGAACAGCGCGATCGCCTTCACCTGGAGCGCCGTGTGGAGAGAGCAGTTTTTGAGGCTGGTAAGGCGTTGATGGAATTACGCGATCGCAGATTATATCGTTCGACGCATTCAACCTTTGAAGAGTATTGTAAGGACAGGTTTGGATTTCAACGCCGTCATCCTTATAGATTAATAGAAGCTTCAGCTGTCTTTGATAACCTGATGAAAATGTGTCCCAATGGGACACAAACTGAAAGTGAATCGGGTGACGGTGAAATGTGTCCCATTGGGACACAAATTCTACCCACAAGTGAACGCCAGGTTAGACCCATAACCAAGCTAGAACCTGAACAGCAATGGGAGGTATGGCAGAGGGCAGTGCAAGAAGCTGATGGCAAAGTCCCATCTGCTAAAGTTGTAGGTGATGTAGTACAACGGATCATGGAGCGCACGAAAGTACCCAACACTTATCAAATTAGCGAAGTATGCCAAATTCTTGCTAAGGAGAATCCAGAACTCAGGGGTAAGGGTGGGTGTTGGGGCATTGTTAACCATGTAGGCGAATTTAGCTGCACCGTCAGAACTTGGGATGGCGAGTACGCCGTTGGGTTGCAACACTTGAAGTCCTTCAACTACTTGCCCCCGGAGTGTCAGCAGATGAAGTCCTTGAGCGATCGCCTTGCGCGAATATATTCAGATTCGCTGGAGGAGACAGTCAAAAGTCTGTTGCAGTCGTTGGGGAAGGTGAATCGGCCTTATCTTACTGCTGTGGAAGATAAATTGTTGAATCTTCTAGAGTTGGAATACGAGAGAAGATAACCTCTAAACACTTTTGGCAATTTGGCATCCAATGTCTTTGGGTTGCAGTTTCAATGAAGATATCAACACAACGGGACAGTCAAGAAGTTGTACGAGGGATAGGCAAAACTTTCCGCTTCTAGTGTCCCGTGCTACGCCAGTTGTCAAGTAAGTGCTGTAGAAACGCTCTACATATTGATACAGCACTCGTAAGTGAACGTCATCACTCTGCAACTGGCTAGAAATGAACAAAACCAAATAGAACCTCAGAAGATAAAAGATGTAGATAGTTGGCATTTATCTAGGAGCGATTGCTTGTCTGCTTTAAAAAATTAATTACTCCACGGATATCTAGTAAATAATTACTAATCATCTCTAAAGAGTAAACTTCAGGTAATGCTCGTTGAAACTTACTTAAGCGATACTCAGGTAACTGCGAAAGGATGAAGCGCTGGGTAGCTGGAGCTTCCCAAAAGGTAGGAGTACTCATCTGAGCGATCGCTAAACTTAAAGTTGCATAACCAACACTATCGCCTTCAATTTTTAACTTGAAGTTGTCAGAAGTAATCTTCCAATCATGGTGAAATTGCAAACCGTATTTAAGGGTGTGATTAATTTGTCCACCTGCGAAAGTCCACCACAGCGCCCGATCTGTTTCTAATTGGATGCTTAATTGAACTTCTGTTATTAATGGTCTGAGGTCAGAACGGTACTCATCTAAGACAGCTTGCGTCTTAGCATCAATGTAAGGAATAGTACTTTCTGTTTGCAATATTTCCGAAATTTGCTGACAGAGTTCAAAGCCAAGTAGTTGTGGAGCAAAACCACCCCAGCTTGGTTTTTTACCACGGGGGGCTGGAACAACTCCAACTGTGCGTTCCTGATGGCTAACGTGCATAACTGTCCAAGCCCGACCGCCGAGAAGAAATGAACTCATCTGTGCAACTAATTTATCGACAAAAGCTTGCTCTAGAGAGCCTACAGTGTAACCTGCTGGTGTTTGAACTTTATAGAGAACTGGGCTACTAAAAACAGCGTAAAGTTCCATGAAGTTTTTACGCCCAAACACTCGTTCTGCTTTTTCTCCCATCGATAGTAGCCCACCAGCTAAAAAGAGGAAATCCTCCTGAATCATGTGTTTGATCAGTATTTCAAATTCTAGGTGAGTAATACCTGAAAAATCAGGAACTACTGAGAGTTGCCCCCAGCAGAGTTCTGGGCTAATGCCACCAAATTGGAGAGTGAGTGCTAGTAGCTGATGTACAAGTACGGGCCATGCGCGTGTCTGATTCGGTATAGATTCGACCCAACCTTTCCTAGCTAGTTCAATGATGGCGATCGCTTGCAATACTGTCTCTACATTTTCACAGAAAAATGTAGTATTAGCTTGTTGCCCTGTTCTCCGTCCAGTGCGGCCCAAGCGCTGGAGGAAAGATGAGACAGTAGAAGGGGCATTAGCTTGCAATACTAAATCGAGATCGCCAACATCGATGCCCAACTCTAGAGTGGAGGTGCAAATAATGCTGGCATTTGTCCCTCGATGAAAACGGTCTTCTGCGGCTGTTCGTTCTTCTAGGGAGACAGAACTATGGTGGACAAAGACATCTGTTCCTCGGTTACGCATCCGTTCGGCAATTTCTTCAGCCAAAGACCGACTTTGGCAAAAAAACAGGCTTTTCTTGCTCTGCGTTATCTGGCTGGCATCTTGAGCGATCGCGCCTAGTGTATCACGCAGATAAACGCGCAAATCCTTCTTCGAGGGAACTTTGGGCGGATCGACAACGCAACCTGGACGTTTTGATGTACCTTGGAGCCAATGCAAAATATCTACCGGATTACCAACAGTGGCACTAAGTCCAACGCGCTGCACATCATTATTGGTGTAACGAACTAGCCGTTCCACAACGGACATGAGATGGGCACCTCGGTCTGTACCAGCTAGGGCATGAACTTCATCAATTATTAAAGCACGCATATCGCCAAAGATTTTTGTGGGGGGGACTTTGGCGGATAGCAGCATCACCTCTAATGACTCAGGAGTGGTCATCAATAGTGCTGTCGGCTCTTTAATAAAGGCACGCTTTTCCTTATCTTTAATATCCCCATGCCAAAGAAAGCGCCTTAGACCAACCATTTCGGTGTAGTGCCCCAAACGTTCAGCTTGATTATTCAACAAAGCTTTAATCGGTGCAATGTATATCAGTCCAACTCCTTCAGGCTCGCGTTCCATTAGCATTGCTAATAATGGAAATACAGAAGCTTCCGTTTTGCCACCAGCTAGCTGTAGGGGCTAGAACAATTGCATTATTACCGTCGAGCAGTGTATGTCCTGCCAGTTCTTGGACAGGACGCAGAGAAGACCACCCTAAGTTGGAGACAATAGCGGCTTGCAAACGGGGAGGAAAACGAGCAAAGGCTGAAGTCATGGCTAGAACTCCACGGCTGCGTAACCTTGAATATCCGCAGGTTCTTCGTCAAAATAAGTACGACCTTCACGGATGAGCAATTCTACTTCATTTAAATCTATAGGTTCAAAACCTTCTGCACTCATCGGGTCAAATTCATCATTTTCTGCTGCTAAATCAAGGATGTTGACAAACTGGCGCAGAAATTGTCGAGGAACCACCCCCACGTCTCCCTTAAAGCCAGCAGTAACTTTGGTAACTAGCCGTTCAATAAATTCTGAAGTGACTTTATTGACAATTCCAGTCCGATTAGCTGTGGGGTAAATTTCTCGCAATTTGAGTGCCACCTCTTTTAAACGGCGTGCATCAAAGGGTTTGAGTTCTAGCTGGGGTTGGCGGGGGTTAGCAAAACCAGCAAGAGTCAGAAATTGGATACGGTCATGCAGAGGTTCTAGTCCAGCAACTCCGCGTTTAGTATCAAAAAATTCAGGTGTACCCGTATAAATCCATAATAATCCTCTGTAACGGTCGGCGGCATCACAGATTTGGTAGTGGTAAATATGTAGTGATAATAAATTTAGGCGCTACAACAAGAATTATAATGATGAATAAAATACCAGATAGCACCAATATGGTTATCTAGCTTTTTAGAGAAGGATAAAGTCTTTCTAACCAAACGAGAAATTCTTTGACGCATTGTATTATTAAAGCGTTCAATATGATTAGTCTTACCACTTTCCTTCCCTACTGCCTGATGACGTTTGTTAGGAATAACTTGTGCATAAGCAGCCCAGAAATCAGTATAACAAACAGCACATTGACGATAAACTGGTGGTAGAGAATTCCATAATCCTCTAGCTCCATCTTCACTGCGATCGCCAATGTAAACTCCAACTATTTCCCTAGTCTTTTTATCCAAAGCTAACCAAATCCATTGCTTATTCGCTTTATGACCTACAAATGACCAAGCCTCATCACATTCAATAGTCAATTTACCTCTTGATTTAGCCGCAACCTCTACTTGCTGGGGAACTTGGGCATATTTATTATTGACATATTTTTGTAACCAAGTCTCTGAAACACGAGTAGCACGAGCAATACCTGCAAGAGGGATCTTCTCAAGTAAAAGTCTATCAATCAGTTCTATAGTATCTTTCGTAATAACTTTATTAGTCGGATTTTGTATAAACTGTCTTTTACAGTTTTGACACTGGTATTTTGGTTTTTGATTATGAATCTTTCCATTTTTAACAGTATGTTGAGAACCGCAATTGGGGCAAGTATGTGTTTTGGCTGACATCAAGGCTGAAATAGTTGAATTAAAAAACACTGGTATTTTATTACGTGTAACATATTATGCCTAAATGATAGATTTAACAACTTTATGTTTTATAGATAATTCAATTAGTCAATTAAATATAATTAAAAACTTCAACAGCTAAAAACGAATAATTTGAGTTAGAAATTATCAGGTTTCACTACATATTTACCACTACCGAGCAAGGAATTAACTCTGGTGGTAGCGTTAACAGCTAACTGCGCGGTGAGGGACTTCTCTAATCCTGCGAATTCGCCCAATAGTAAGGCTAACTGTGCGGCTTCATGAGATGAAGCTAAGGTTTGGGGTGTTTGCTCTTGTACGACTTCTGTAGACTTCAGTCTTATGTAGTCTGACAAAGTTTACGGTTAGCTTTAGTCATCTGGGTGGCATTAACATACCCTTTGGGTATCGCGTATTTGCCTATCTGCCCAGACTGGGGCATTTGGTTGATTTCTGAATCACGCCAAAAGTGTGTCAGCATTATAATTGGCTCACTTTTTGTAAATGAGTTTGGCAAAGTGATCGCGTTGCTTCCGGGCTGGCGATCGCTTTTGCTTTGTGGATACTAAAAGTATCTATATCTGTTAATATAGCACTGAGAGTGTCTAAATGGGAAATAAAATCATGCTAATTTTAGCCTCGGCTGCTCCCTATGTCAGTTGGGGAGAAGGAAGGGCAAAACTTTTTAAAGCTTTACTTAAAGCAAAATTTGGCACAGAAATCTCATCTTACCAAGTTCATAGATTATTGGTAGATTCTAAAATTGATGATATCTCTATTGCTTACACAAAGAAGCTTATGGGCGATAGCGGTAAAAATTATATTGCCCAAACAGTAGCTTTGGATAAAGTAATAAAAATGTGTAAAGCGTTAGAAATACCTGTAGACGAACTCGTTCCAATTTTTGAAATAGAAACCCCTAAAAACTTTATAGACCCCCTTGACTTAGACACCAATAGTATCTAAAATAATAAATATAAAGGAGGAACCAAGCGCCAGCCTCCCAGCTAAATAAAGCGGCGCTCAACACTGAACCTTGAAAAAAGTGAACAAAAAACAAAGCCCCCAGGTAGCGGATGCAGTGAATAGTCAAGGCTGCTGAAGTGAGGTAAGGGTGGAGTGGGTTCCAAATAAAAAGTTGCCACAGCAGTACGATAGTCGCTCTGAAGCTCGTTGCTGACTACCGCCCGATCAAGAGATATGCTGCTGTAGCAAGCTCCGGCCACTGACTAGGAGCAAGAAAATATAAGGCTACGCCAATTCTAGAGTGAGAGTGTTGTGCTGAAAGCACAACAAACTGACCAATAAAAATAGGGCGATCGCTACGTCTACCAAACTCTGCGATCGCCTTTTTACCCATTTAAGAGGTATTTCTAATGATGACACAAGTTTCAGCCCCTGCGCCAACAAAAGATCCGTTGACCACACGCGATCGCCAAATCATTGCAACCATCGTGAATCAGTCGGACTACTCCAAAAACTGCCAGCCCAAAGATGTAGTGACTATTTGGATTAACTCGGATGATATCGTGTGGGTGAAAATGATCCACGGCTATGCTCGATACCATAAACAACCTTTCAAAAGTGCAGTTGCAGAGGTGAAAGAGAGTCTTTCTACTCCATTAGAACGCAATCAAGAATTAGACGACGAATTGAGACAAGCTTCTGAGAAAATTGGCTTGTTGGGTGATTGTGATTGGTTATCGTTGAGCATCAAAGCCTACTCGGATAAATTAGTCGGATTTGCTGGCTGCTACACTTCACAGAAGCCTCAAATATTAACCCCACTCGCTGAATGGGACTTCACACCACTCAAATGGAATATGCCTGCTGCCATCTGCCCAGATTGTGGTGGACATGGGTGCGGTAACTGCTCTTATCGGGGTACTCGTGCAGAAGACTTGTGTACGCCAGTGGACGGCTACCGACTGACTTATGTGGGACGCACTGACCTTCAGACGGCTCACAACGTATATCTAGATGGTAAGTTCTTGGGAATTGTCTTCAAGGTCAGAAACGCTGATGAGTTATGGGAAAACGACCCTAAAACTTATTATTGGCGGTGTGGCGATGGAGTACGGTATTGGGGTGTCAGGGAGGCTGTAGAAGCACTGCGTAGAGTGACGACTCCGGTTGAACTGCCGAGGGTGAGGCGGGAGTTGGTAGCGGCGTAAATAGTAGTTCACTTTCGTGACGAAAGCGGGGGAAGGGGGAAAGGGTTTAAATCCCTTACCATGCACCCCTTTCCCCAGCCCTGACAAGCAAGCACAATTTTGGGTTGGCAAGCTAAAACAGTGCCACTCAGAATTAAAGCTTCGCTTATTTTTTGCGAAAACTAACATTAAAGAAAGGCAGCTACTATGACAGCTTTTGACTTTGATTCTGCTGAACACAAGGCATACGAAAAGACCCCAGCCGCCAAAAGCATTCCTTCACCCGCAGGCATTTGGATTGCTTACGAAAATCAACAATTAGCAGGATGGTACGAAAATAAAGAACTAGAAGGTGGGAAAGAGTATAAAGTTCTTACTAACAAGTTGGACGAAAACGATGAAAAGATAGGCATTCCTGGCGCTCTCTATAGACAACCACGAATACTTGTGATTGGGCTATATTTCAATCATTTAAAATACCCCCATGACTACAATAATTGTTCAGCCCAGTCTCGAAAACTTACAACAGTTTTCTGACTTGTTCGACATTGAGAAACTATTGCAATCTGACAGGGCTTTACCGTGGCTTTTAGCAAATGGCTGGAACTACGACGATGAATCTTGTTTGATTGCAAATATCGTTGATGAATCTACAAGCCTGGATCAAGTTTGGGAATCAGACGAGTTTGATTTTAAGGCTCTGTCAGATAAAGACCAGGAAAAACTTCATCAGATTTTCGAGCATTTCTATCTTTGAAAGCATTACTAAATGCACAGATTCCAGCGCTTCTAGGTTGTCTAAACCTGTTAGAGAAAAGAAATTTTTGCTGTTTGATAGCTAGAGCATCAGATTAGACATGAAAAACTCTACAGCCATACTTAATTTGTATGGCTGTAGAGAAAAATCGATTCAACCCAAAAATTATGGCATATATAACAGTTGTATCTACAAAAAAGTTGAAATTGGGCGATTTTAGACTTTCCTGATCACAAAACCCACATCTGAAGTTATTCAACTACTCCAATATCGGCTCGTTTATCTCGATAAGATTTTCCCAGAACTATCAGGTATTCAAAGGTATTCACAAGCTTGGATTGGTGGAAAGAGCATCAAAGATGGTGAGGTATTTGATGCTGCTCTTTGTTTAAAAGATTAAAAGAAATTAGGAAGATAACGATGAGTAAAGTTCAGCAACATTCAGAGGCTTGGAATGCGTTGTTGGGATTAGATAAGCGCCATTATATTTCAACTGGATTTTATGCCCTTGGTGACGCTTATTTAATCAGTGGAAAAGACCCCAAATATAGAAATATTATTGTCTTGGTAGAGCATCGCCAGAAAACGCAGATTAATCATTGGGAATACCAGTGCAAGAAATCCGAATGTTCTCAGCAACCAACGATAGAAACTAACGGTGACGACGGTAAGGGCAATCTCAAACGAAAAGCGCCATCGCTTAAGGTTTATAGCTAATTCAAGAGAGAAAACTGCAAAACAATTTTAGAACAACTACAACTATTTTGAGTTATGACAATATATAAACCACCTGTGGTTAGAAGACCCATTAAGTTACAGAACAATGCCTCAACCAAGATAGTTTACAGAATTGTCAAAAACATCCAACACCTAAAAAATACCCAAGAATTAGGAACTTCAACTATTAAACGACGATGCTGCATGGTTCGTAAGCAGGGCGTTTACTGGGTGATTGTATAGTCCTTTTTTGACTTTTGTTAACAGGTGTAGCTGATTAACTCCAACATAATGAATCAGCTACGCTGGATTTTGCTGAAAATTAATAGGTATTAAATCATGGTACAGGCAATCGCTCACACCGAAACGGAAACTTTTCTCCAAAATGCTACAGTTGAACATCTGAACTTCTCAAAATTAAATAAAACTCGCATTAGATTTCGCATCCAGTTAAAAAAGAGTACAAAATCTGCGGCTCCAAAATGGGCAGATGTTTTAAAAGCTGAAATTAGTGAAGTAGAATCAGACCTCGTAAAAGTTACTAATTCCGAAGTCGGGTTACGAGGAATCAAAGTTTTCAAAAAGCTAGATGAAGCATCTGCTCAACTGCGTCAAGAAATTGCCTCAGTTCAAGAGTGGATGTCTGCTGATACTGGGGACTGGGTTTGTCCTATAGACTTAGCTCCAATTGTCTGGAATCAATTAATCAATATAAGGGATAATGTAGCTCCCAGTTTACGTAATCAGTTAACAGTTGATTACGAGGCAGGACTTGTAGATTACCAGGAACGGATTGACAAATTCCTTTCGCTAAATGCCTGGGAACTCTCTGACGACAAGCAACAAGAAGTCAAAGCTAATTTGTTAACAGCATTCCCCACTCTCACTGACCTCGAAGACTATTTGCAAGTCGTCATTGGTCGTCCGGTGATTATCCCTGCCCTCTCTGAACAACTCGACCAGAAACAAGCCGAATGCTTAGACCAAATCACACGATTCATCCAACAGTATGACCAAAATCTGGAGCAAAGGCTACGGGAATCTGCTCAAGCTGGCGGTGAACAACTGGCGGCGCAACTCCTTGAAGAATTGAGCGACTGGGAGCCAGGACGCAAGCCAGTCCAGTTCAAAAAAAAGATGGAAAAACACTTGATGAAAGTGCGGGTGTTACTGGCAAATGCCTCACCGGAAGCTGGCAGCAGTTTACAACAGATGATGGAGCATTTGGATTCGATTGTCACCGACCCAGCGATTGAGTCGAAGAATCTTGGTAGTGATGGGCGTAGTCATTTGCAACAAAAGATGGATGATATTCGCGCCAAGCTGCTTGATGAACAACGCAATCTCCAACAGCTAGCGACTGGTGACGTGGGACTGTCAAAGGCTACCGTGATGTCGTTTAAGTTCCGGTAAAAAATAGACTTGAGTGATTCAATATCGCTCAAGTCTTTAAAATCACCAATACTTTTGGTTAAAAGTGCGTTGTCATCATCTCAGTATTCACAGCACACAAGGCTATTTCTTAAGGATAAACTATGTCACACTTTTCTCAAATTGCAGTCAAATTCAAAGACCAATCGTGTTTGGTCGAAGCATTGCAGCGCTTTGGGTTTTATCCCCAAATTCATGATAAACCAGTGAATTTGTACGGACATGAAGGGGACAAGCGAGAGCAAGTAGCTCATATTGTTGTGCCTCGCAATCAAATTAGTGACGACAGCAACGACCTGGGATTTTACTGGAACGGGTTTGAATACGAATGTCTCATTTCGGAGTTTGACCAACGGTGGGGACAAGTAGCACGGGACAAAGGACTAGGATCACAGTTCGTACCAAAGTTGCAAGAGCAGTACATCAATTTATACCTCCCAAAACTTGCTACGCAACTCGGAGGTGAAGTAGTTGCAACCAGGAGCAACGGCTCTGTCACTACTGTTCGGGTATTATTGCCGACTCAAACTATTAGGAGATAAGATGTCGCATTTTTCAACAGTCAAAACTAAACTTGCCAACCGTGATTGTTTGGTACAAGCTTTACAAGATTTGAAACTGAATCCGCAAGTACATGAAACAGCACAATCACTAAAAGGATACTACGGTGGCTCTCAAGGACAAAGTGCTGAAATCATCGTATCTGGTCGCACCATAAAAGCTCGTGCAGACATCGGATTCAAGTGGAACCAAAATAATGCTGTATATGATGTGATACACGATGAATATGAGACAGACCCTCGTCTAGGGCAAGACTTCTTTAGTAACAAGTTGATGTTGGCTTACGGTAAACGTTTGGTGAGAGCTAAGGCTGCCGAGTTACAAGAGCAGTTTGGAGAATGTGCGATCGCTGAAGAAACCAACGGCACTGTGCAAACTCTACGCCTTACCTTCAGTGGACATCAAGAAGTTAAACAATATCAAAGGAGATAAATATGGAACGTTCAGTTTTGATTCATTTCGATAATGCTACAGGTGAAGTTCGAGTAGAAGCGGAGGGATTTGAAGGGTTGAGTTGTCTATCAGCTACGCAACCGTTTGAAGAAGCCTTGGGAGGTGTGGAGGGCGAGCGCACTTACAAGGATGAAGCCCAAACCCAACAACTTCGTACAACTTCAACTCACCAAACCAGACTCAGACAGTAATAAGAAAAGGAGAACTGCGACCATTGCCAATTGCTTTATTGTCGTGGTTCTCCCAAGAGATTTTATCTACCCACCAAAAGAATACCCATTTGTTCACATTTACGCACAACAGAAAACACGCTTTTTCCGTGATCATCAAAGCGAATACCTTTATGGCTGTGTGTGCTGTTGAATGCCATAGTTACCGCAATTGCCTATCAACAGACCAATGGTATGGCTGAGGTTTTTGACGGCGATGCCGAAAATTATCGAGTGATTGTCCAGCTTGTGAACAGTCACGACGAGCTTGCACCGTTACCTGATCAAACACCATGAATCTAAATAACATATTCACCACCCTAGACTCACAAATTCCCATAGTAGCCCTTGATGTGATGGCTCCTGAAGAAGCAGCTATCATTTTATGGCTGGCCACAGAAGCAAAAAGGAAATTAGATAACCTACAGGTGTATTTCTGGAATCTGGGAGCTTCGACGCTGGAAGAGTGTTTAGTAGCCACAGACGGCGGACTAGTTTTTAAGCCTGTAGCAGAATACAAGCGGCCACCCCAGGCAGATCCACTGATTTACATCTTTGACTACATTCACCAATTTACTGGGAATGGCGTATTTATCCTTGGTGATGTTCACCCATTCATTGGTAAGAATTCTCCACAACTGAGTTGGGAAATTATTACACGAGTCAAGAACTTGTACCATCGGCTCAAGCCCACTGATAAACGCATCATTTTCTTGGGACAAAACATTCAGCTACACGAGTCTTTGATCCGATTAATTCCTTATTGTGAAATTCCGCTGCCAAGTATTGAACAAATTCAGGGACTAATAGATTCTTACTTGGAATACTTGAAGGATTCGGCTACTGAACAACAAGTACAATTTAGAGTTTCCTTAAGTGTTGAAGAAAAAGAAACTCTGGCTCGTGCCGCGCTCGGTCTAACCCTAGAAGAAATTAGCGACTTCTTGCGTTTAACAGTTAAGGAACGTTTGAGCGACAACAAAGTGGTGATTGATTCTTCTATCGCCCCTCAAGCTGTGCAGTACAAAACTCGGCTGCTCTCTCAAATGGGCATTGAACTAGGGAAACCTGCAACTATCCCATTCGGTGGACTGGATTTACTGCGCGAGTGGTTAACTCGGCGGCGGCGACTATTCACCCAAGAGGCGCGATCGCTTCATCTGCCACAACCTAAAGGTGTGCTGCTGGCAGGACCCCCCGGAGTTGGTAAAAGTTTACTTGCTAAAAACATTGCTACTATTCTCAACCTACCACTACTCCAGCTTGATATTGCGTCCCTCCTTGGCTCTCTTGTTGGTGAATCTGAGGGCAATGTCCGTCGTGCTTTGAAAACAGCCGAGGCGATCGCACCCTGCGTTTTATGGGTGGATGAAATAGAGAAAGCCTTGTCCGGTAGTGGCGATAGTTCAGGAGTTTCCCAGCGAATTTTGGGAAATTTGCTTACATTCATGTCTGAGTGTACTGCTGGCGTGTTCGTTGTAGCAACGTGTAACGACCCATCTGCTCTACCAAGTGAACTCAAGAGGAAAGGAAGATTTGATGAAAATTTCTTCGTTGATTTGCCCAGTGAACCAGAACGCTGCCAAATCCTGAAAATTCACCTGGAGCGTTTTGGTATTGCGGTCGAAGACGAATATCTGGAAGCGATCGCTGCTTCCACCGTGAAGTTTTCCGGGGCAGAACTCGAAACCCTAGCAGCAGAAGCGGCACTACTGGCTTTTGACGAAGGACGACCGCAGCAGGTAACGCTTGCTGACCTCGAAACCTGTCGTCAAACCATTACCCCACTCGCAATTCAGGATGCTGCGGCAGTCGAGCGTATGCAGGCTTGGGCATCCACCGCACGACGGGCTAGTAGTCCTGTGGTTGCAGCGAAAACTCAATCTTTGCGTGCTGCTAAGTTTCGCAACATGAATTGATAAAGTCCGCGATTTCTCCTGTTGTGTTCAAGAGAAATCGCATTGCTCAAAAGAGACAATTGCTACGCCAAAAAGAGAGTGAATTGGCTTGGATTGACAATGATATTTCTAATTTCAAGGTAAATCAAATGGCAAATACAGACTTGGTAACTTATTACGGTCAAACCGAAAAAATCGACCAGTTAGTTGAAAAACATGGTGCATATTTAGAACAACTGGACAGAAAAACGAAACTCTTGCTACGTACAACTTTGTCGCAATATGTTTTTATGCAACAAATATGTACTCCTGATAACTATTTGGTTACAGAAGCTTTGAAAGATGGAGACTTTGAGAGATTCCTGTGTGATGGTATTCCAAAAGTGTTAATAAATCTCTGTTCTGAGCTAAATGGACTAACTGTTGACGATGCTGAAACAATTCTAGAAGCTTTGCAACATCAATTACGTTGGGGTAATGCCCGATTATTGACGATTCAATAACTAATTACAGGTGAATATTTAAAAATTAGATATTCACCTGTTCACTAATTCCAGCATGAAAACTATGGAAACATATCTTGTTTTTGTTGACGCTGTTAACAACAGTAACAAATTCTGGAGTGCGAAAGTTGAAGGCAGTAGTTTGACTGTTGAATGGGGACGAGTGGGTTACAATTCCCAGAAGAAAGTGCATTCTCTCTTGAGCCATCAACAAGCTGTCTTGAAATTTCATAATCTGGTAGCCGAAAAGAAATCTAAGGGCTACAGAGAAAGTCAGCCACAAATGGATGGCGACCGCAGTATTTCAGATATCAGACGAGCGATACAACTATTAAACGCTATACGCCTAGCTGTTGCAAACAGGAACTTTGGTGATAACTACATACTTGCCCTTAACGAGTATTTGAAAATTGTCCCAACACCATTGGGAATGCAGATTGATCCTTACAGGGTGTACCGAACAGTTGTAGATGTTGACTATCAACAAGAACTACTCAAGTCTTTGCTGGTGAATGAACCTGTAGCTGTTCAGACCAAAGAATCGCCAAAATCTGAACCGAAAACTGTCAGCCTCAAAGCTATCAGCAAGAGTTTCTGGCGGCATTTGTAATTTGAGATGCGTCACTTTGTAAGAGATGCTAAAAAGCTACATTTCATCTTGAAATATTGTTTGGGTAAATTATGGAAATCAAGACTATTGCTGTAACTTACACACGTAAGTTCAATTTAGGCGACTATGAATCTTTAGAGTTAAGTTGCTCACTATGGGGACAAATTGACCCAAAAGAAGAAGATGCACAAGGGGCGACACAATTTCTATTTCAACAAGCAAAGGATTCAGTTAAGGAAGCTGCAATTCCAGTAATTAAAGCTTCTACTCATCAAATGAATAAAGCCAAAGCGTACAAGCACTCTGCAACAAATCAATTTGACGAACTGGATAAATTCTAATAACTGAAATTCACCTTTTAAATTCAAAAATATTTTAGTCAAGCATTAATACTGCTTGGCTATTTTTTTTCAGCCATCGCTTTGCCCCCTACAAACCACAACAGGAAAGACATCATGCCTAAAAAAGCTAACCCAGTCCCAAAAGACCATTCCCAGTTATGCCTTCAGTACCTCCGCCGTTGCGGTGGCAGCGCTCGATTATGCAGTATCAACTTTAGCTTGGGAGTGATTCAAACATTGGTCAATCAAAGAAGAGTAAAGATTACAAATACAGGTGCAGGATTTTTTGTGGAGTTAGACGAAGCGAAATGAAAACACAGAAAGTAACTCATCAATCATCTTTGCCTTCAAACACTTGTAATAAATTAGTTCTTCGTCGGACTCGAAAAAGATTTAACTCCAAAGTATTCAATGACCGCACCATAGAAAGAACTGCAATCGCCTCTCTGCTTTTAACTGGGTTTTTAGGAGTAGGGGCGATGGGATGCTGGGGGTTAGAAGTAATCGAGTTCAATGCCAACTCTAATACAATCACTAACTATTGGGAGCGCCAAAAGAATATTTGCTTGGGTGCAATGTTGCTTAGTTGTTCGGTATTCTTGGGCAGTTCTCTAGTCGGAGCAAGTTTCAGTGTTCACCGGGACAAATTTTAGGGAGAGAAACAGCAATGGAAATCAAGTTAACCACATCAGAGATTCGGGCTATCTTGCAAGGGTGTCAGTATACGTTGCGGGTGGTTGGGAGTAGTAAGGATTATCGTAAAATTCAATCGTCCAAGTACTTCTCTACATCAAATGATGTGGTGCTAAATGATGCTTTTAATATCTTGGGAGAAGTTGTAGACGCAATTGTTCAGGTGGAGCAATTTAATCAACAAGGAGAATCCGGTCATGGAACAGGAAATTAAAAATGCAATTGGTTTGGGCAATCCTGAACTCGTAATAGAATCGAAACCAAAACCTGAACCTGAACCAAAACCAACAGTAACGATTTACGACTTCTCTTCTTTGTTATCAAAGCACGAACCACCGAAAAAACAGAGATGAAAAGAATTCAGTTGATCCTCAATTGTGCCATTGCAGTTTTCGCCTTTTCCACTACTTTAAGTGGCTCTCTCCTGGTTTTCGGGCAAAAGAAACCGAACTATTTCAACATCACAATACCTGCTCTTTCACAGCGAGGCTGGCTTTTGGTTTGGGTATGCTTGGCGCTGGATTAACCATGCTTTTGGCTAATCGGATTGAGGCAGTCGAAACCGGGGATTTACTCCAACCTAAGCCTATCCCCTTTCCCTGCCGAGGTTGCAGGTACTATCACGGGTCGAGTTATGGCGGTGTAACACTCAATTGCGCTATTCATCCTGACGGCTGTGAGGGTAGCCAATGCCCGGACTGGCAAGCTTTTAACCATCTAAATTTAGAGGAGTAAGAAAATGACGTTAGCGCTAGATAATCGCTCTCAAAACAAAGAATCGTCCTTAACTCAAGCATTGCGACAAATACAGGAGTTGAACTCTAAAATTGCTCAGTTAGAGCAGCACCATCAAAACTATGTGCAGGAGTTACCTGTTTACCTGTAACTCTAAGAATGATTTCTGGTAAGTCCTTTCCAACTGCGTTGGTGTAACAAGCGTTATAAATTGCTTCAGCTAGATGCAATTCGGCAAATGGATTTCCTGAGAGTTTAAACTTAATTTGAAACAGGGTGAACTTTTTATTAGGCTCCAGCTTTTTCATATAAGCCAAAGTCAACAACCATAACGCTTGCTGTTTGTCTACTTGACGAGCATATTGTGGAACTTCACACAACCTTAACCATTTGCGCCAAGTACGCTCTGCTATGGTACGGCAGTAGACTTGCTCACATGAAATTTTCAGCCAGTCTAAAGGGTATTTTTCCATAGCGTTTTTATTTACTCCTCCGTAGGTATTGCTGATTCGTCTACTAAAAATGTTTCCCAGTCAACCGTTTC
>NZ_WBKM01000185.1 GCF_015714725.1 Nostoc sp. WHI | reverse complement strand
GGGGACAGGAGGAAGAAATTCAATCACCAAATCCCAATTCACAATTACCCAAGATGGCGATCGTGGCTACTCAAGGGGCGTTGCAACCCCATTTGCCACCACCAGAAGCTTTTCAGGAATTTTGCTTGACTTTAAAGCGGGGAATGGAATTAGACTTAAATGCTTTCAGTGAGAAAATAACTATTTTGGGGTACGAACGGGTGCCTCTGGTGGAAATGGAAGGGCAGTGGAGTCGGCGGGGCGATATTGTTGATGTGTTCCCGGTTTCATCTGAGTTACCAGTCCGGCTGGAATGGTTTGGCGACGAAATCGAGCAAATACGGGAATTTGACCCAGCAACTCAACGTTCAGCCCTTGACAAAGTTAACCACTTAATTCTTACGCCTACTAGCTTTGCTCCTATCGTCATGGCAGCACTCAGAGACAGTGCTGAGTTTCGAGTGCTGAGTGCTGAGTTAAATTCTGACTCAGAACGGGCTAAACGCCCCGCTACCGCTAACAGCACTCAGCACTCATCACTAATTGAAGGTAGTCGTCGCTTTTTGGGGTTGGCTTTCGAGCAACCAGCATCTCTGCTAAACTACCTATCAGAAAACACCTTGATTGCCATTGATGAGCCAGAACAGTGTCACGCTCATAGCGATCGCTGGGTAGAAAATGCTGAAGAACAGTGGGGAATGGGGAATAGGGAATTGGGAGTAGGGAATGGTGAAGAATCTACCCCCACTCCCCACTCCCTACTCCCTACTCCCTTATCATTACCAAAAATCCATCGGTCTTTTGATGAGTGTTTGGTTGATGTTGCCAAATTTAAAACGTTGTATTTATCGGAATTGGCAGAGGAAAATGATGGGATTAATCTTGCCAGCAGAGCTATTCCAGTTACGCCGCACCAGTTTGCTAAACTAGCTGAAACTATCCGCCAAGAACGCGATCGCAATTTCTCGATCTGGCTGCTTTCTGCTCAACCTTCGCGTTCTGTCTCGCTGTTGCAAGAACATGATTGTCCGGCTCAGTTTATCCCCAATCCCCGCGACTACCTAGCGATCGATAAGCTCCAAATCAACCATACTCCCATTGCCCTAAAATATTCTGGTCTTGCCGAACTCGAAGGTTTTATCCTGCCTACGTACCGATTGGTAATCGTTACAGATCGAGAATTTTTTGGGCAGCATTCCTTAGCAACTCCCGGCTATATCCGCAAGCGCCACAAAGCTACTTCTAAGCAAGTTGATCCCAATAAGCTGCGTCCAGGCGATTATGTAGTTCACAGAAATCATGGTGTTGGCAAATTTGTCAAGCTGGAAAGTTTGATGATTAATAATGAAACCCGTGATTATTTGGTGGTGCAGTATGCTGACGGGTTACTCAGAGTCGCAGCCGATCAAGTTGGTGCTTTATCTCGGTTCCGCGCCGCAGGTGATAAAGCACCGGAACTAAACCGGATGACTGGTAAAGCTTGGGAAAATACGAAGAATAAAGTCCGCAAAGCGATCAAAAAATTGGCGGTGGACTTGTTGAAACTGTATGCAGCGCGATCGCAACAACAAGGTTTTAGCTTTCCAGGTGATATGCCTTGGCAGGAAGAATTAGAAGATTCTTTCCCCTATCAACCTACAACAGATCAACTCAAAGCTGTCCAAGATGTGAAACGCGACATGGAAAGCGATCGCCCAATGGATCGCTTAATTTGTGGCGATGTCGGTTTCGGAAAAACTGAAGTTGCGATTCGGGCTATTTTTAAAGCAGTCATCGCCGGGAAACAAGTGGCACTCCTTGCGCCAACGACGATTTTAACACAGCAGCATTACCATACACTCAAAGAACGTTTTGCTCCTTACCCTGTGAATGTCGGTTTACTCAACCGCTTTCGTTCTGCTGAAGAACGCCGCGAGATTCAAAAGCGATTGGCAACGGGTGAATTAGATGTAGTAGTTGGTACACACCAACTTTTAGGCAAAGGTGTGACATTCCGGGATTTAGGACTGTTGGTGGTAGATGAAGAACAACGGTTTGGGGTAAATCAGAAAGAGAAAATTAAAAGCCTGAAAACTCAATTGGACGTGCTTACCCTCTCAGCTACTCCCATTCCCCGGACTTTGTATATGTCTTTGTCGGGAATTCGAGAAATGAGTTTGATTACCACGCCACCGCCAACTAGACGCCCGATTAAAACTCATCTGTCACCGATTAATTCTGAAAGTATCCGCAGTGCGATTCGTCAAGAATTAGACAGAGGGGGACAGGTATTTTATGTGGTTCCACGAGTGGACGGCATTGAAGAGACAACAGCGAATTTACGAGAAGTGATACCGGGGGCTAGGTTTGCGATCGCTCACGGTCAAATGGATGAAAGCGAGTTAGAATCAACTATGCTCACCTTCAGTAATGGCGATGCAGACATCCTCGTTTGTACGACAATTATTGAATCTGGCTTAGATATTCCGCGAGTCAACACCATTTTGATTGAAGATGCTCATCGCTTTGGATTATCTCAACTGTATCAATTACGCGGTCGTGTGGGACGTGCAGGTATCCAAGCTCATGCTTGGTTATTTTATCCGAAGCAACGGGCATTATCTGACGCGGCACGGCAACGTTTACGAGCAATTCAGGAATTTACTCAACTAGGTTCTGGATATCAGCTAGCGATGCGCGACATGGAAATCAGAGGTGTGGGTAACTTGCTAGGTGCAGAACAATCTGGTCAAATGGATGCCATCGGCTTTGATTTATACATGGAAATGCTGGAAGAAGCAATTCGGGAAATTCGAGGACAAGAAATTCCGCAAGTGGAGGATACCCAGATTGATCTCAACCTCACAGCATTTATCCCAGCAGATTATATTACCGATTTGGATCAAAAGATGAGTGCTTATCGGGCGGTGGCCACAGCTAAATCTAAATCAGAATTAAAGCATATTGCTGCCGAGTGGAGCGATCGCTATGGTAGTTTACCAGTGTCAGCGAATCAACTTTTGCGAGTCATGGAACTCAAACAGCTAGCGAAAAAACTCGGATTTAGCCGGATTAAACCAGAACAAAAGCAGCACGTTGTTTTAGAAACGCCGATGGAAGAACCAGCTTGGAATTTGTTAGCGGCGAATTTACCAGAAAATCTCAAAACGCGCTTTGTGTATTCTCCTGGGAAAGTGACGGTGCGAGGGTTAGGAGTTTTTAAGGCGGATCAACAATTGCAGAGTTTGATTGATGCTTTCGGGAGAATGCAGGGTGCGATTCCAGAGGCGGCTATTGTTTGATCAGTACAAAAAGATTAGTCATCAAGTGAAAACCTATGTCAGACTTACTTAGAAGAATTACATTTAATCCCAAACAATGTGGTGGTCGCCCATGTATTCGGGGTATGAGAATTCGGGTGTCAGATGTATCAATACCTTTGCCAAAATAAGAGCCAACAAAAATTTGGGCAAAAATGGCAAAATGACCCATACATAAGCGTTTAGCTTATAAGGTAGCTTGGAATATCAAACCCTTGATACTACGGACAATACGTTAAAAAACCTTGTGGGAAACCTTGAAGGAATTTTTAGGACTTATTGTTTTTGCCAAGCCTCAGAGAAAAGGGAGTTCAGATATCAACTCACCCTCGTAAATTGGCAAAGGTATTGATGTATTGGACTTGTTTGCATCTGGACTTAGTGCTGAACAAATCTTGGAAGAAATGCCCGATCTTGAGGCCGATGATCTCAAAGCAGCACTTCTATACGCCTCGCGTAAGCTTAATCATCCAGTGTTAGTAGCATGACCATCTGGGTAGACGCGTTTCTAGGGAATCCACCCAAGGCAGGAGCCGAACTTGTTGCTTATTGGCAGAGCGAAGGCGTGATCAATTCACGACCTGATATTACAGATAGTCAAGCATACGCTCGCAAGTTGCGCCATGAAGCCCAAACCCGTGAGCGAGCATAGGTAAAGTTGATGTATTTGCTAGATGCAGACTCTATTTGCTCAAGTGTTAGTAAGATTGTTCATCTGGTTTAGAACTTCGCGTTGTGCTTTTGGGACAACGCGCCCTACGAAAAGAATGTGATCGCAGTATAATTTTACAGGGAGGACAGCAGTATGGAGAAAATTCTATAGTTTATTAGAATTAAACTAAAAATATCTATCTTCCAGAAGTATACTTGATTGAGTAACAGAGTGACTTGAAGGCAAAAATATATGTTGGAAAACATTTCTTTAAAAAACTTCAAGGGATTCAAAGAATTAGAAAATTTAAAGGTTAAACCTATCACTATATTATGTGGAACTAATAGCTGTGGGAAAAGCTCAATTCTGCAAAGTGTACTTCTGCTAAAACAAACCCTTGAAAGTCAAGCTCCAAATCAGATTCTTTTACTAAATGGAAGATTTGTACATTTAGGCTCATTTGAAAACATAATTTTTGATAAAAATCCAGACAACAGATTATGCTTTGAGCTTAACTTTCAGCTTACTAAAGAGGATCAGAAATCAGCCTCTAGAGCAAATGCCATGCCATTGAGATATTTACTGGGGGATCTTTTCCCTAAACGATTATTACCTCAGGCTCACGACATTTTTATCTATGTGAAGGTTGTGTTGAGAGCGCCTAAAGCTAAAAGCAAGAATAAAAGTCATATTAAAACGATAACTGTTGAAGAATTCCAGTTTAATCTTGAGGCAGTAAGTTCAGATAAACAGAAGATACCAGGTGCTTCAATTGATGTAAAACTTGGCGACAATGATTTATACACAATTATTTGGAAAAATTTAAAAAAAAGAATTTCTCGAGAAGAATCAAATAATGAAGGTGAAGTGTTGTCTGCGAAGATAAAATTCACTAATCTATTTTCAATCGGACCAATCTCGATTGAAACTGATTCTGAGAGAATTGCTAACTTTTCAGATGTTTCGTTTTCAATTTATAGAATAAACAACCTGCTTCAAACGATTCTTTCTTCGTATAGTTACATAGGTCCTCTAAGAGAAGAACCATCTAGAAGATATATATATGAAGATGAAATTACAGAAATCGGCGTGAAAGGTGAGAATGCAGCATATATTTATTTGATTGATAAAGATAAAATTGTTTATAATCACTATTTCTATGATCAAAAAGCTAACTCATTCAAGCCTAAAAAGGAATTAACTTTATCTGCTGCCGTACAAGAGTGGCTTGATTTGATGAATATAAAAGGGCTTAAATCTGAGCTTATAAATGAAATTGTCTATTTAAATCTTAATTCAAGCTCTGCTTCTAAAACCCGTGTCAGCATTGCTGATGTTGGTTTTGGAGTAAGTCAAATATTTCCAATTATCCTAGAAGGTTTGAGGATGCCACCTCGAAATACTCTCCTGCTTGAACAACCGGAAATTCATTTACACCCAAATCTCCAGATGCAGTTGGCTGATTATTTTATTGCATTAGCTAAATCTGGAAAGAAGGTGATGGTTGAAACTCATAGCGATCATATTATAAATAGATTAGTTAGAAGAATTGTGGAGGATGATACAGGCGTATTAAAGAGCCTAATTGGGATATATTTTATTAGTGCAACTGATTCTGGTTCTGTATGTGAAGAAATCTGTATTGATGAAAACTTTGGAGTTACTAATTGGCCTGTAGACTTCTTTGATCAAGCTGCATTAGAACAGGAAAATATTTTAAAAGCAGGGCTAAGGAAGCGACAATTGTCTAGAATTAATAATAGTAAAGGTTAAAAATAGGAAGAAGTTGTGAGAACTGTTTTTGATCCTGGAAATTTATTTGTATCTGAATCTGACTGGCATGATGCAGAAAAAAGAGATAATTTTTTACAGCATTTATTAGAAAACTTAGATTATATTAATGATTATCAAATAACAAAAATATATTGGACAGACGAGCTAGAAAAGCTCCTTTGGGATTCTCCACAATTACCACCTTGGCGACTAAATAGAGATTGGAACCTGCCAATAGTTCAAGTTATATATAGAGCTTTTAACAACACTAAAGAGTGTATACAGAACTCTAAAAACCTAACTTCTTGCTTGGCTCAACCTTCTCTAGACTGTAGCGAAATTGGAGACTTAACCTTACTTGCTTTTCTAGAGTTGATGCACATAGTAATTGATAGAAGTGAAAATATATATTTATGTTTAGGTGCTAGTAGAATCAAAGAAGATTATTTTTTTTCATGTGACTGTCACTCTTTTCAAATAACTCCTTTGGTTATCGCCAAACCAGCTGAATGGCTTAATCATATTAATTTAGCATTAGACTATTGGCCTAATAGTTTAGATGAAATTGAAAAGTTTCAAACGGCATTAAACATTATGTTTAAAAAACTAAACAGCAAACCAATTTACGAATATGAGTTCTCAAATGCTTTCTTAAAAGATATCGTTAAAACTAAAGTTCATAGAGAGCAAATTATTGAATATGCTGCAAAGAGGTTAACATTAAACCAGCAAGAAGCAGCTAAAGATTCATATCTAAAAGATGAATATTTAGCACAAACTAAAGAACATCGTTTCAGGATTACTCAACGACCATCCTCAACAAGAATTCACTATAAATATGTTAAGAGGAAGTTCAGGTTTCTGAGATATTACGGTGAAGGTGAACATGATGATGGTCTGTAAAGTCTTGTCTAGTAAATCCTTTGAAATACCATCTCACAGATGATTTGCATTAATTGGAGTTTAAATACTGAGCTAGAAGTCTCGAAACACTTACCTAACGAACAATTGAGGAGGTTAACTATACTCAAACAGTTCGTCATTATTTATGTGATAGTGGTTTATAAGCCGATGGAAGAACCAGCTTGGAATTTATTGGCGGCGAATTTACCAGAAAATCTCAAGACGCGCTTTGTGTATTCTCCAGGTAAAGTTACGGTGCGCGGGTTAGGAGTTTTTAAAGCAGATCAACAATTGCAAAGTCTAATTGACGCTTTCGGGAGAATGCAGGGTGCGATTCCAGAAGCAGCTATTGTTTGAGTGGATGATACCTAAAAATTCAATTAGAGCGGACGGAATAAAATATGTCAATAATATCGGAAAAATTAGAAGAACGAGTAGCAATTTTAGAGGTTGAAGTTGCACTTCTTAAAAGTAAATTAGAGGTTGTTTCCCCCCCGACAATACCTTGGTGGGAGAAGATCGCTGGAACATTTACTGATAACTTAGCTTATGATGAAGCTATGCAACTAGGGCGCGAATATCGTGAATCCCTGCGCTCAAATTTTGTAGAACCACACGATATATAAATGTACGTTTTTGATACCGATCATCTCAGCATTTTGGAACGTAGAGGAGCAGGGGCACAAGGTCTTCTCATGCAGTTGGCAAATGTCAATCCGAATGAGGTTGCAGCAACAATCATCAGCTACGAGGAGCAAATGCGAGGGTGGTTGAGTTATATAAAAAAAGCTCAAACTGTTGAGGGACAAGTTGCAGCCTACAAACTGTTAAAGAGGCAATTAACCAATTACTGTGCTATCCCAATTCTAGAATTTGATGAACAAGCAGGTCAAGAATTCCAACGTCTAAAAAAGGCGTATCCAAGACTTGGCACAATGGATTTGAAAATTGCTGCGATCGCCCTAGTAAATCAAGCCATTCTATTGACTCGTAATTCCTCTGATTTTGGACAAATTGCGGGTTTACGCACAGAAGACTGGACATAAAAGCCATCGCTTTAGCCATAGTTTGGATAAAATTATTGTGCAGTAAATAGTCCATCCTTATATTTATGAAAATCCTGAAGTAGAAAAATCTTGTCAATTCCTGTTCATCGCAATCAAGATTTGAAAGTTAGAACCTTGAAAGCCTTGATTAAAATAGCCTAGTACAGTACGGCGTAAATAAGCCACCCATTTGTAATGTCTGAAACCCTTGCTAAAACTTAATTACGAATTACGAATTACGAATTACGAATTACGCAAAGCGGTACTAGCTATCTTAGTAAGATTTACTTTAATTGTGAATTATTGAGGTATTGTGAGTTTTTGGCAGTGCGATCGCGCTTTGTGTATTCTCCTGGGAAAGTTACGGTGCGCGGGTTAGGAGTTTTTAAAGCAGATCAACAATTGCAGAGTTTAATTGATGCCTTCGGGAGAATGCAGGGTGCTATTCCAGAGGCGGCTGTAGTTTAACTTTATGAATAGAGTCAAAACAAATCTATGTCAGTTATAACAGCTAAATCTTATATAGAATATCGTCAAGATGCTTATTGGATTGCAGGAACTCGGATTTCGCTGGATTCGATTGTTTATGCTTTCCGAAAAGGATTATCGCCTGAAAGCATTGTTAATTCTTTTCCGTTACTGACACTTGAACAAGTTTATGGAGCGATCGCGTTTTATCTAGCCAATCGTGCTGATATTGATGCTTATCTAGAAGCCGAGTCAGCAGCATTTGATACTATGTCTCAACCAGTACAAACCGCCGATCCTGCTTTGTATAACAAGCTCATGGCAGCCAAGGCAGCAAGACAACAGGTAGAATCGTGAATATTATTAGCTACTAAGCCGATGCTGATTTGAATCAAGCGATCGTTACGGGAGTTCTGCGACAAGAACGCTGGATTGACTTCCAAACAGCCTTGGCTGCTGGATTAGAAGGCGTAAAAGATTCTGAAGTATTAGCGATCGCAGCACAGCAAAGACGTATCCTCGTCAGCCATGACCGTAAAACAATGCCATCAGAGTTTGCCGAGTTCATTACCAGCAATCATAGTGCAGGAGTGATCATTATTTCGCAAAAGCTACCAGTTGAAGCTGCGATCGAGGAACTGCTGATAATTTGGGCGATATCTAGTGCAGAGGAATGGGTTGATCGGATTGCAAAGCTGCCTCTTTGAAATGCGCTGGAATGGTTGATCAATGTATCGGCGTAGACTAAACAAAATGCAAAGTGCGTAGGCATAGCCCGTCGTAGACATCGCAGAGGCGGCTATTGTTTGATCAGTAGAAAAAGATTAGTCTATCAAGTGAAAACCTATGTCAGACTTACTTAGAAGAATTACAGTTAATCCCAAACAATGTGGTGGTCGTCCATGTATTCGAGGCATGAGAATTCGGGTGTCAGATGTACTGGACTTGTTTGCATCTGGACTTAGTGCTGAACAAATCTTGGAAGAAATGCCCGATATCAAGGCCGATGATCTTAAAGCAGCACTTCTATACGCCTCGCGTAAGCTTAATCATCCAGTGTTAGTCAAAATCAGAGGAGACTAGCAATTGTAATGAGTTAATGTAGTTTTATTTCCCTACTCTTTTTGCTCAAGTTTCTATCAATTTAGAACCAAACTTATACAGGATAACCAGAGTGAGTATTAATCTTGATTTGCCGCCAGAGCTAGAAAATGAGCTTTTTACTGAAGCTTCTCGGCTAAAACTGCCTCTTTCTGAATACATTCTTCGGATTCTTTCTGTGAGGCAGGTTTTAGCAAATCCACCAAGGACAGGAGCCGAACTTGTTGCTTATTGGCAGAGCGAAGGTGTAATCAACTCACGACCTGATATTACAGATAGTCAAGCATACGCTCGTAAGTTGCGCCATGAGGCTCAAACTCGTGAGCGAGAATAGGTAAAGTTGATGTATTTGCTAGATACCGACGTTTTGATTGATATTCAACGAGGTCATGCTCCTGCAATAACTTGGTTTGCCAATAAAAAGGTTAGTAAAAGTTAATTTAATATGAAAGCTAATTTAAATTCACATACAGGAAGAATCGGTGTTGCTGCTACAGAACTAATTTTCAATAGATTAGGTTGGATATTTCGTGAACAACCAATAGAGGATTATGGCATTGATGCTCATGTTGAAATAGTTGAAAATGGTAAAGCAACAGGCAAACTAATTGCATTACAGATAAAATGTGGTGATAGTTGGTTTAAAGAGACAACAGAGGATGAAATTGTTTTTCGCGGTAAAGCAAAACATTTAGAATATTGGCAAGATCATTCATTGCCAGTCCTAATCATTCTATATAATGACCAAGAGGGTTATGCATATTGGCAAGTAGTTAACAAAAACACAGTTAAAAATACTGGTATAGATTGGAAACTACTCATCCCATTTGAGCAGAAGATTGACGAAAGTTCCAAAATACAAATTGAAAAATTTAGCAAAAAATTAACTGCTGCTAGTGACTATACTATTCTCTCTCTACGCGATGTTAGTCATGGACGAGTGAAAAAATATTCAGCTAATATACTTTTAAGCAAAGAATTCACAAAATCTGAAATTACTCGAATCATAAAAGATGTTACTACTGAGTTGATAACTAGACAATACTATAGAAATAAAGAAGTAAAACAGCATTGGAAAGGAAAAAATACTGACATAATTTGGCTATTCTTATACTTGTCGCTAGACGATGTAAGTAAGACAAATTCGATATGTAGAACTCAATGGATTAGTAAAGAACTACCTCCTGAGTGTTCACCCATCAGGCTAGATGGTGAGTTCATTGATGATGAAACAAGTGTTGATTGGAACGAGCGTTACAGAGACATTTCAAGGTTATTAAGCTCTTATGAGGTAACTAAAGAAGATTATTTAGATTCGATGCTCGATATTTTGAAGGATGTAAAATATGTTGTTGCCCAAATCAGTGAGTTGATAACTAAATATGATTCAGAAAAATTAGATGAATCGAGATACATGAGCTTCATGACAAAGCAGCAATTCTCATTTTGAAATAAATAGGGTATTAATCGCCATTTTGAAATTCAATACGTAGCACAAAATAATTAGTTTTTTAGGGAAAGGCGTAGGCGCAGCGCGCACTTCTCTACAAGACGCTCCGCAAAGGGCAAGCTCAGTGACCACCGCAGGCATCACTAAAAAATAATTGACTACAATTATTAAGTATAAATACTGACATATTTGAGGGATTTGCTTAAAAACGAAGGGTAAATCCAGGAAAGTAGTTCTGTTTTTAGAATATAGAACTTAATTAAAATAACAATTTATAATAGTTATCGAGCTTTGGTAAAATTAGTGAATTGAAAAATATTAATTAGTCAAAC
>NZ_WBKM01000173.1 GCF_015714725.1 Nostoc sp. WHI | reverse complement strand
AATCAACTGAGCAGTCTGCCACCGGAAATTGTCCAACTCACCAACCTGCAAACCCTCGACCTCAGCGACAATCAACTGAGCAGTCTGCCACCGGAAATTGTCCAACTCACCAACCTGCAAACCCTCAACCTCAGCGACAATCAACTGAGCAGTCTGCCACCGGAAATTGTCCAACTCACCAACCTGCAAACCCTCAACCTCAGCGACAATCAACTGAGCAGTCTGCCACCGGAAATTGTCCAACTCACCAACCTGCAAACCCTCGACCTCAGCAGAAATCAACTGAGCAGTCTGCCAGTGGAAATTAGGCAACTACTAAACCTGAACACGCTGGATCTTCGTAGAAATCCACTCCCCATTCCACCAGAGATTTTGGGGTCAAAGTATTTATCTGAAGATCCGGGTGATGTGAATGAAATTCTCGATTTCTACTTCCGGGTGCAAGACCCAGCCGAAACAGAACCCTTCTACGAAGCAAAGTTTTTAATTATTGGCGAAGGAGGAGCCGGTAAAACCTCTTTAGCCAAGAAAATTGCAGATGAAACCTACGAACTCCAACCAGATGAGGAATCAACCGAAGGCATTGACGTAATCCAGTGGCACTTTACACAGCCCAATGGCCAAGATTTTCGCGTCAACATCTGGGACTTTGGCGGTCAGGAAATCTACCACCAAACCCATCAGTTTTTCCTCAGCAAGCGATCGCTTTATGCTTTAGTTGCCGACACTCGCAAAGACAACACTGACTTTTATTGGTGGCTAAAGGTTGTCGAACTCTTGAGCGATAAAAGCCCAGTTATCATCATTAAAAACGAAAAACAAGAGCGTGATTGCCCAGTTAATGAGCGCCAGCTACGAGGAGAATTCAGCAACCTGAAGGAAACACTGGCAACCAATTTACATACTAATCGCGGTTTAACAGAGATTAAAAACGCTATTCAGCTATACATCAGCAATCTTGACCATGTTGGTACACCTCTACCAAAACTCTGGGTAAGAGTTAGAGCAGCGCTAGAGAACGATTCCCGAAATTACATTAGCTTTGAAGAATACTCTACCATTTGCCGACTTAATAAATTAACAGACCGTAAAGATATGCTGCGCTTGAGCAACTATCTCCATGACCTCGGCGTTTGCTTGCATTTTCAAGACGATTCTACACTGAAACACTACGTCATTCTTAAACCCGAATGGGGAACGACTGCCGTCTACAAAGTTTTGGACAATGACAATGTTAAGAAAAAGTTGGGTTGTTTTACTAAGGACGACCTCAAAGATATTTGGCAAGATGACGAATACGCAGATATGCGAGATGAACTCCTGCAATTAATGATGCAGTTCAAGCTTTGCTACGAAATTCCCGGTTATCGTAACATCTATATTGCGCCTCAATTGCTCTCTATTGAAAAAACTGATTATAACTGGAGCGATCGCAACAACCTCATCCTGCGCTACACCTACGACTTCATGCCGAAAGGTATCCTCACCCGTTTTATCGTCGAGACGCACCCTTGGATTGAACAGCAAAAACTTGTTTGGAAAAGTGGTGTTGTTCTCAACAAAGACCAAACTCGTGCAGAAGTCATTGAAAACTACAATCAACGGGAAATTAAAATCCGTATAGCCGGAAACCGCAAAAAAGAACTAATGGCTGTTGTCACCCATGAACTAGAAAAAATCCACAACTCTTACGAACGTTTGCAATATCAAACCCTAGTTCCCTGTAACTGTGAGACTTGCAAAAACCTGCCGACACCTCATGCCTATTCTCTGGACTCACTCAAAAACCGCTTGAGTGCCAGCCGCTACCAAATTGAGTGCGACAAAAGCTATGAAATGGTAGATATCCGCAGGTTAATCGATGATGTCATGTTCCAACCCGCTAAAGAAGATGGGGAAATCAACCCCCAAGTTGCACAGTTGCAAAGCGAACTGGAGCGCAAGCGAGATGAATCATTGACGCATCGGTTACGAAATAGCAATCAACAGGAAAAACCCATAATGAATAGTCAATCTGTAATGGAGTTCGAGAAGGAAATCTTCATCTCCTATGCTTGGGGTGGGGAGAGTGAGCAATTTGTCAATCAATTAGATCAGACTTTGCAGACAAAAGGCATCAAAATCATCCGGGACAAACGTGATTTGGGCTACAAAGGACTGATTAAAGCCTTCATGGAAAGGATTGGACGCGGTAAATGTGCGATCGCGGTAATCAGTGACAAGTATTTAAAGTCTCCCAATTGTATGTTTGAGCTAGTGCAAATTGCTAAAAATGGGGAATTTCATAATCGTATTTTCCCGATTGTGTTAGCGGATGCCCAAATTTATAAGGCTGCCGCAAGACTTAAATATATTAAGCATTGGGAAGAAGAAATTAAAGAATTAGACGAAGGGATGAAAGGGGTTTCCGCAGCTAATTTACAGGGATTTCGTGAAGAAATCGACCAGTACACCGAGATTCGCAACACGATCGCCGAACTGACTAATGTCCTAAAAGATATGAACACGCTGACTCCTGATATTCACAGCGAATCAGAATTTAAGGCGTTGATTAATGCGATCGCAGTCCGTCTAGATGAGTAAAACTAGGTTATTGGTAAAGCTTTGAAGTCGAGCAACGTCTTCTACGGGCATAGATGCAGATCTTTTAGCTCGACAACTCGTGTTTAAAGGTACAACTTCCGAGTTCAGAGGTCGAGCGATCGCTATAAGGTTTTCCTCGTTCCCAGGCGGAGCCTGGGAATGCATTCATTGAGTCTCTGGCTCAATGTCTAACTGGAGGCAGCAGCCCCTAATCAGCCATTCCCATGCAGAGCATGGGAACGAGAGAACCCCCCTTAAAAAGGCTTGCTCTTTCTTCTAATTACCCCCTTTTTAAGGGGGTCGCCACAGGCGGGGGGATCTCATCCGAACGGTATTGGAGTATCATTGCCACTCTGCCAAAATTCTATCGTTTGTTTATATTTTCTGCTGAGATAAATCCATCAAATTAGCCAGCTTGTAAACTACCCGCGCTCCAACGTTACCATCCCACTCCCCATCACCGACTTCGCAGATATCAAAGCCAATAATTTTTTTGCCACTATTGACCAATTCCCGGAACAGACAAAAAGTTTGCTCTAATTCCAACCCACCTGGAACAGGAGTACCAGTACTCGGACAGAGTTTTGGATCTAGACCATCTGCATCAAAGCTAATGTAAACATTCTCAGGTAAATGACTGATAATTTCTCGGCACAAATCAATCCAAGTGGTTCCAGAATAAAGCTTTTGCTTAATAGCAGGGTCATAATAAGCAATAATGCGATCGCTAGATTGGTCAATCATTTGCACTTCATCATGACTAATATCACGCAAAGCCACCTGCACTAGCTTGGAAATTTGCGGGATTTTCATCGCATTAAACATAATAGACGCATGGGAAAATTCAAATCCCTCATAAGCATCGCGTAAATCTGCGTGGGCATCAATGTGCAGAATGCCATAGTTTGCATAGTTAGCCGCTAATGCTTGGAAATAACCTAGAGGCGAACTGTGATCTCCCCCAATGACTGCAACTCGCTTACCATTATTAATTGCTTGCTGACAATTTTCAAACAGCCATTGATTCATTTGTTGACAAGCTTGATTAATTTCTGTCAGGACAGATGTTAAATCTGGTGTATCTGAGAGTTGTTTACCTTGAGCTAATCGCTCGATAATTTTTGCTGCTAAGGCGCGGTAGTATGTGTTCTTCTCTAACATATCCTGGGGAATTTCCATCATAAAAATTCCCTGCTTCCAACCATCAGGGTGATCAAAATCAAACAAATCCAGTTGAGTCGAAGCATCTAGAACTCGCTGTGGGCCATTAGCTGTGCCTGCGCCATAGGAAACGGTGACTTCCCACGGCACACCGAAGACAATCAGGTTTGCAGATTCGTAATCGCAGGGTAAACCTAAGAGGTTGCCATTTACTTCACCTACGCCGCTAGGATTGTAGTCTTGTAGTTGATTACTCATCGATTATTTTCTGGATTTAGGTAGACAGTACAGCCCTTGGTGTACATCTGCATTGTAATCAAAATTTTTCGCAAGCTGCTTTTTGATAAATACTGGTTTGTCCTAAACTCAAACCAAACATGGCTTCCATCCTGCTCTATAACGATATTACAGTTTCAGCAGATTGGTCTGGCGCGTGACGAGGGCGAATATGTAAGGTAATTTCCGTATCAAGTCGCTTGAGGAAAATCAGGAGTTTGCCTTCGCTGAAACGTTGAAACTCTCCTTTCATTAAATGAGATACTTCTGGCTGGGGAATGCCAAGAAGTTCGCTGATTTCGCGCTGTTTCAGGTTGCGTTGAGAAAGGAGACGGAGTACCTGAATCCCTATCTTTCCCCGCGTAAAAAGTTCATCTGCATTCGACAAACCAAGGTCAGAGAATACGTTGCCACTGCTTTCTTCAAAAATGGGTTCTTGTGTCATTGTTGTTTCTCCCTTGCCACTGCGTCTTTATAGCGTTGTTTAATCAGGTCAACATCAGTTTGTGGGGTTCTAATCCCCTGCTTTGATTTCTTCTGAAAAGCGTGCAGGACATAGATTTTCTCTCCAATCTTTACCGCATAGACTGCCCTATAAGTATCGGTATCAGGGAGACCACACATGATAAGTAACTTCTGACTGTAACGATAATGCTTCTTCTTCAGTTGCTAGTTCTTGAACTAAAAACTGCATGACCTTGAGTTTATCTGCACGAGATAGCTTGTGCAAGATTGGGAATAAATCTGCTACGCTCATATCAAGTTGAAGATAACGACTAAATACTTTTTATATTTTCACAACTACTATAAGGTAGTTACAAAGTTTGTGGCACCGCATCGCAAACAACAGGCGATCGCTATTGACTAATTCTCAAAACAAACAAAGCAATGTCTCCAACGGTTTACCCCTACACCTTTTGAACTCGACAATTGTTGTTCAATGGTGCAACTTCGAGGATAAAAGGTGTAACTTTGAGGGTTAAAGGTCAAGCGATCGCTCTTTTTGCTCGACAATTGGTGTTTAAAGGTAGAACTTCCAAGTTTTGAAGTGGAGCGATGCCTACGGCGGGCTGCGCCTACGCTCTTTTTGCTCGGCAATTGGTGTTAAGAGGTGCAAGCTCCGAGTTCAGAAGTTGAACAGTGAAGTTTGAAGTTAAATCTTTGGTTCTTTAGTTAACTTTGTAGTTCACACTGTCCAATCCTGTGTTATGAAGTTTGGAACTTTGCTAAAGTCGCTAGTGTTGCGAGTCAATAATACTAAACCCCGTGAAAGTGCAATCGCAGCTATTCTTAAATCCATCGTGGCTATGCGAACTCTTTGCGCTCTTAATCCTTCAAATATGGCTACTGCTCCAGCATCGAATGGTAAAATTGGTGCTGCCGAAAACCCCCGAATGATTTCCATTAGCAGAGTATATCCTCGAACTGTATCGCCAGGTGTTTGGGAACGATTAATAAAGGTATGAGCACCAATTGCTTGCTCATGGAAACTGACAATAGAAAAAGCAAAATCTGTAGGTTGATGCTGGGCAATACGAGCAGCTAATATTAAAAACTCTGCTCCTGAGCGTCGTTGCAAAAAACTGATATGGTCGGTGTCGAGTAAATATTTCACAGTTGCTCGCCAGTTTCATCTGTAAATATGTCAGCGTGGCGCAATAACCGCCCATATTCTAAAGCTTCTAAAAATGCTGGTTCATCAGAGATTGAGCCAATAACTTTTTCCAGCCAATTACTAGAAGCAGGCGCATCAATGACTCGACGTTTGAGCTCCGCAACTGTTTGTTCCAGAGTCGCTAAACGTTGTTCAAGATTCACTTCATTTAACATAATTTTCCTTAAGACTTTAGTTTCAATGGTAGTGCTTATCCGCACCTCAACAACTAGAAAACCAAGAGGAGAGATTTTTGGCACTCATCTTGGTCATCGCTATTGACCAATCCTCAAAACAAACAAAGCAATGTCTCCAACGGTTTACCCCTACACCTTTTGAACTCGACAATTGTTGTTCAATGGTGCAACTTCGAGGATAAAAGGTGCAAGCTTCGAGTTCAGAGGTCAAGCGATCGCTCTTTTAGCTCGACAATTGGTGTTAAAAGGTACAACTTCCGAGTTCTGAGGTGGAGCGATGCCTACGGCGGGCTGCGCCTACGCTCTTTTGACTCGACAACTCGTGTTAAAAGGTGCAAGTTTCGAGTTCAGAGGTCAAGCGATCGCTCTTTTTGCTCGACAATTGGTGTTCAAAGGTGGAACTTCCGAGCTTAGAGATAGAGCGATCGCTCTTTTTGCTCGACAACTCGTGTTCTAAGGTGCAACTTCCGAGCTTAGAGATAGAGCGATCGCTCTTTTGACTCGACAACTTGTGTTCTAAGGTGCAACTTCCGAGTTCGGAGGTGGAGCGATCGCTCTTTTCACTCGACAATTGGTGTTAAAAGGTGCAAGTTCCGAGTTCGGAGGTGGAGCGATCGCTCTTTT
>NZ_WBKM01000141.1 GCF_015714725.1 Nostoc sp. WHI | reverse complement strand
TCCCTCTCACAAAAGTAAATTCTAGTTAAAAATGTCAAATTTTTGAGAGGAGGTAAGGATTATTAATTAAGAGAATTTACAAAGTAGGTCGGAATTTCAGCTATATTTATAAGTTGAAATCTATTTTTTCATGGGCAGATTTTTAAAATTGTTTCTCTTCAGTTAATTATTATGATTATCTTTCAAATAAATCATAATTAGACAGAAGTTCTCTATGTAAACAAGAGGACTTTATCTTCTTTTGTTTTCAAAATGAGAATTGCTGTATGGCGGTACAGTACAGATATTTATTCGTGAAGAAGGTCTTATTCAACCAATTCCCGCAAATCGCTTATCTGATGGTACACTTCGTTATTTATTTTTAATGGCTTTACTGCTTGACCCAACTCCACCACCACTTATTTGTCTTGAAGAACCAGAGATTGGTTTACATCCAGATATTTTGTCCACTATTGCAGAAATGTTAATAGAAGCATCAGGGCGAACTCAAATCATAGTTACTACTCATTCTGATGCTTTAGTTTCTGCTTTGAGTGAATATCCTGAATCAATTCTGATATGTGAACGCGATGAAAAAGGCTCTCACCTCCGCCGTCTTAAACCTGAAAAATTGAAAAACTGGTTAGAAAAATATACTCTTGGCGACCTCTGGCGGATGGGTGAAATTGGGGGTAATCGATGGTAAGTGAGGTGAGGATTTATATAGAAGGTGGTCGGGATGGAAAGAATACGAAAGCTATAATTAGACAAGGATTTAGTCAATTTTTAAAACCACTTGTAGAAATAGCTAAAAGTCAAAAAATTAAATGGGATATAACTATCTGTGGTTCTCGTAATAACGCTTTCCATGATTTTAGAAATGCTTTAAAATCTCATCCAGAAGCCTTTAATGTGTTGCTTGTTGATGCAGAAGCATCTGTTACCACAAAATCTCCTTGGGAGCATCTGAAGTTTAGGGATAATTGGGATGCACCACCTAATACTGATGATAGCCATTGCCATTTAATGGTACAAACAATGGAAGCTTGGTTTATTAGTGATATCGTAACTCTGAAAACATTTTACGGACAGGGATTTCAAGAAAATGCTATTTCCAAGAATGCTAATGTGGAGACTATCGACAAAGATAATTTAGCACGAAGCTTAAATACTGCAACTCGTAACACTACAAAGGGTGAGTACCAAAAAATCAAACACGCCTCCAAGCTTTTAGAATTGTTGGATGTGGACAAAGTACGTAAGGCTTCCCCATACTGCGATCGCCTGTTCACCACTTTAACAGCAACAATGACCACATCAGCAAGCTAATATAACAAAGGGTAAAAAAACCTTTAGCGATCGCAATTCATCTTTAACATCAAGCTATCATCGGATATTGTGGAATTTCCGCGCGTAACTCACTAGCATCTATGACCGCTTCTCACTCTGAAACTCCATCTAACAAACCCGACGCAAGTACTTTCATTTCCGACCATCGACAGGTAGACCGCACCAAGCTAAGTCAAATGTACCTCCACTATGTCGAGACGAAGGATAAATATCCTCACGCAATGTTGCTGTATCGGGTAGGAGATTTCTTTGAATGCTATTTCCAAGATGCTGTAAAACTAGCGCAAGAATTGGAATTAGTCCTCACTAGCAAGCAAGCTGGAGACCAGGGGCGAGTGGCGATGTCTGGTGTTCCGCACCACGCTTGGGAACGCTACACCACGATGCTGGTAGAAAAAGGCTATGCAGTGGTAATTTGCGACCAAGTGGAAGATGCTTCTGAAGCTGCTGGAAGATTGGTGCGGCGAGAAGTAACGCGCATCCTCACCCCTGGCACTTTGCTAGAAGAGGGAATGCTGAAATCAAGTCGCAATAATTACCTAGCAGCAGTAGTAATTGCCGCAAATCATTGGGGATTAGCTTATGCAGACATCTCCACAGGGGAATTCCTCACGACTCAAGGTAGTGATTTGGAACATCTGACACAAGAATTAATGCGCTTGCAACCTTCCGAGGTGCTAGTTCCGACAAATGCGCCCGATTTGGGTAGTTTGCTGCGTCCCGGAGAAACTTCGCCGCATCTACCTCAGTGTTTGCCAGCATCATTTTGCTATAGTTTGCGATCGCAAGTTCCCTTTTCCCAAGGCGAAGCTAGACCAAGATTATTGCAGAAATTTAAAGTGCGATCGCTTGAAGGACTCGGTTGCGATCATCTTCCCCTCGCCGTCCGTGCAGCTGGTGGTCTTCTGGAATACGTGGAAGATACCCAAAAAGAAAACTCGGTTTCCCTTCAGAAACTCCGCACCTACACCGCCACCGACTACCTAATTGTTGACAGCCAAACCCGCCGTAACTTGGAAATTACCCAAACTATCCGGGATGGGACTTTTCACGGTTCCCTACTGTGGGCATTAGATAAAACTAGTACAGCGATGGGTGGGCGTGCTCTGCGGCGGTGGTTGTTGCAACCCCTACTCGATATTAAAGGCATTCGGGCGCGGCAAGATACTATCCAAGAGTTGATGGAAAATACGCCCCTACGTCAAGATTTGCGGCAGTTGTTACGCCAAATTTATGATTTGGAACGCCTCACAGGAAGGGCGGGTTCTGGTACAGCTAATGCTAGAGATTTAGTAGCTTTGGCAGATTCCCTCTCACGCTTACCAGAATTATCCCACTTAGTAACTGAGGCGCGTTCTCCCTTTCTCAAAGCTTTGCAGAAAGTCCCAAGTGTTTTGGAAGAATTAGCACAAAAGTTACACGCGCATCTTGTAGAGTCGCCACCCATACAAATTAAAGAAGGCGGATTGATTCGCCCTAGCGTCAATTCCCTGTTAGATGAGAGAAAGGCGACTGTAGAAGCAGATCAGCAATGGATTGCCAACTTGGAAGTTGATGAGAGGGCTAGCACAGGAATTTCTACATTAAAGGTAGGATTTAACAAAACCTTTGGTTATTACATTAGTATTTCCCGCACCAAAGCCGACCAAGTACCCGCTAATTACATCCGTAAGCAAACCCTGACGAATGAGGAACGTTACATCACCCCAGATTTGAAGGAACGGGAAGCCCGAATTCTCACGGCGCGGGATGATTTAAATCAGTTGGAATATGAGATTTTTACGGCGTTGCGAGAAGAGGTAGGACAAGAGGCGGAGGTAATTCGTAATCTATCTCGTGCAGTGGCGGCGGCGGATGTGTTGTGTGGTTTGGCGGAGTTGGCGGTGCATCAAGGTTACTGTCGTCCAGAAATGTTGTCTGGAAGAGAGATAAACATTGTCGATGGTCGTCATCCGGTGGTGGAACAATCTTTGCCGGCGGGGTTCTTTGTGCCGAATTCGACTCAATTGGGGAGTAGGGAATCGGGAGTAGGGAGTAGTGAAGAAGAAATTTCCCCACTCCCCACTC
>NZ_WBKM01000124.1 GCF_015714725.1 Nostoc sp. WHI | reverse complement strand
GGAGTGGGGAGTGGGGAGTGCTGAGTATTGAGTGTAATTGGGCTGTCAAAGGGCGATCGCATTCTTGCTGTTTCCCCTGATAAACACAATCCTCATACAACACAATATCGCCAACTGTGTAGCGATCGCTTAAACTGCCACATAAACCCATAATCAGCACTCTCGATTTTGCAGCCAGAAATTGTTCATTTCCTTGGGATGCGTGCAGATATTTGAGTAAAGGCTTCATCCCAACAGGTATGGGTAATACCGTTGGGATTGAGCCAGTTATGCCGCTTAATCCGCGACACACAGCTTTATATTCTGCTCCCTGAGGCACCAAAATTGTGTCTATGGGTAAAAAATTAGGCACTAGCTCTCTCGACATTCTGGAGTTTGCGTCTGGGTATTAGCTGGAGAGTGCGGAGGGCGATATTAGCAAGCCTGGGCAATAATTGCGGTTGCAGCAGTCGGGGATCATACTTACTCATCCGGCGTTGATTTTCAGATAGACAAATGCTGAGAAATTTTTCTATTGTGAGGTCTTTGGTAAAGATGCCAGTACCGGTGGCGGCGAAGCCAGTCTTATTGGTGTCACCATTGCCAAATACGGCAATCAGATTGCTGAGTGCCCTGCCATAGTGCCAGAGGGTTTTGGCACTCCGCAGTGGGGTAAATCCCTGGCCACGATGAATTTGTGTGTAGGTAAACCAGTTGACAAAAAAGACAATATGGCGTGTCTCTTCGTCTATGATCGGATCAAAGATCGTGAAGATTGACTCTGGAAAAACATCAGCTTCACGGGCGATCGCAAATAGCCCATAGGCAAAGAAGGTATCTAGGCACTCTTCAAAGCCAAAGCGCGTAAATACTGGCTCAATGTTTTGGGGAACTTGAATAGGTTGACGTTCTGGTAGCTTGATGCCGTAACGGTCAATTAATGTTTGAAGTAGGTGAGCATGGCGTAATTCTTCTTTCCCTTGGAGAGCGATCGCAGTTTGTAAAAGGCGATCGCTCTCCGTCGCTGCGTAACCACTAACTATGGCTCCAGCTTGTCGCTCTGTATCCAGAGCTTTTTCCCAGAAGGGAATACTGCGTAAGAAAGTCAAGGCTGTATCGTCCAAATCTGGCCAGGGGAGATACTCAGGTTCGTAATCCCTGTAGCTTTCCATAAAGCTTCGGCAAAATAACTCCTTATGCTCGACAGAGCCAATTTTCATGTCTGAAGTTCCCTTTTGCATTCAAGATTAGGTCAGATTTGAGCCAATACGGTTCGGTTAATATGTTTGGCTCTCGGAGATCCCCCCAACCCCCCTTAAAAAGGGGGACTTTTTTCCTTCTTTACCCCCTTTTTAAGGGGGTCGCCACAGGCGGGGGGATCTTATCCGAACCGTATTGAGATTTGAGTGACAATAAGTGATATTATTGCCTTTTGGTGGTGAGCAAAACTCCCAAACCGAAGGCGATTTCTGTAGCACGATTAATAATTGTGTCACCCGCACAATAATTTTCCACCAAGATGGTAAAGCTTCATAGCCCCAAATCCGCACGAGAACTCTTCAATATTTCCAAATTGGCGATTCAATTCTCGTGGTTGACGGTGAGTTTTTGGATTGCTGTAACGGTAGCTGGTATTCTAGCTTTCAGTTCTCTTAAGTATGCTTTGTTTCCAGATATTACCTTCCCTGTAGTGGTTGTGAATGCTACAGCCCCTCTGACAACCGCCTTTGATACAGAAGCGGATCTCACTCAACCTTTAGAAGAACGCCTTCGCTCCTTAGAAGGATTAGAGAATATCCGCTCATCCACCTATCCAGGACAAACTGCTGTTGGTCTTTCTTTTGCTGTTGGTACAAATTTAGAAACATCCACTAAAGAAGTTGAAACTGCTCTCAACGAATTGACTCTGCCCCAGGGAGCGACTTCTAAAATTATTCCCTTGAACCTGAACGAGTCAGCCGCCATTAGTTATGCCATTGAGAGTCCCTCAATGAATCTTACAGACTTGACTAAGTTGGCGCAAGATGAAATTGTGAGTGCGATCGCTAAACTACCAGGAGTCCTGAAAGTCTCATTATTGGGCGCTGCTACTGCAAATCCTCCCCTAAATCCATCAGCAGCAGCTTTTCCCCAAGCAGGAGCAACATTAGTCCGGTTTAACGGTCAAAATGCACTGGCTTTTCAGGTGATCAAACGTGGCAGTGCTAACACCTTAGAAGTAGTGAGTCGAGTCGAGAAAGAAGTCCAAAGGCTACGTTCTAGCCTCAAAGACGTGAAACTCACCCTAGCTGCCACCCAAGCAGAATATATCCGCCAAGCCACCAAGTCAACAATTGATGCACTAATGGAAGCCATCGTGTTGTCAATAGTGGTGATTTTTCCTTTTTTATGGAGTTGGCGAGCAACTCTCATCTCTGCCTTAGCGATTCCCATATCTTTGTTGGCAACGTTTATCGTCATGGCAATTTTTGGATTTAACCTAGAGACGATTACGTTGCTGGCTTTGGCTTTAGTGATTGGTAGTATTGTTGATGATGCGATCGTGGATGTAGAAAACATCATGCGACACATCGAAGATGGGGAAACTCCTCGTCAAGCGGCACTTTTAGCTACAAATGAAATTGGGTTGACAGTTACCGCCGCCACTTTGACAGCAGTAGCGGTTTTTCTGCCCATAGGTTTAATGGGTGGGGTAATCGGTCAGTTCTTCAAGCCTTTCGGCATCACTGTTTCAGCCGCGATGCTTGCTTCTATGTTAGTTGCTCGGACTTTATCTCCAGTTCTAGCTATCTACTGGCTGAAACCTAAATCCTCGCTCTCCCCGCGTCGGGAAGCAAACATCTGGGTGAATTTTACCCAATTTTACCGAAACTTACTCAACTGGTCTTTAAACCACCGCAAGACAGTCATCGCATTAGCTGTACTCAGCTTTGTTGCAGGTATAGCACTGATTCCACTAATTCCCAAAGGGTTTATTCCTAAACTCGATCGCGGCGAATTCAATATTGCTTATACGGCTCCTTTGCCGAATATCCCTAGTGGAGCAGAGGGGCAAGGGGAGCAGGGGAGAAATCCTAATGCTCAATCACTACTCCCCACTCCCTACTCCCTACTCCCTATTCCCAATCCTTTGAACGATTCTCTTGAGGTTGCTAAGAAACTAGAAGAAGTGGTGAGAAAGTCTCCAGCAGTGGAAACGATATTTACTACCGTTGGTTCCCGTGAGGGTGAGCCAAATAAAGGTAATCTCTATGTGAAGCTCAAGGAAGACCGCAACATCAAGACTGCGGAAGTACAAGACCAATTACGCTCCACTTTGCCTAATTTCCCTGGTGTGAATACCAGTGTGGAAGATATTCAATTTGTTGACACTGGTGGACAAAAACCCCTACAGGTTTCACTACGAGGCAATGACCTCCAAATTCTCAGCAAAGCTGCTAAGGCAATTAAAGAGCGCATCGAAAAATTACCGGGGTTTGCTGATGTCACAGCTACAAATGAAACAAACTCACAGGGTACAGTTTTTCAAATTGAGCGGCTTAACAATCAAAGGGTAGCTTATATCAGCGCTAATCTGGGCAAGGATTTGTCTTTGGGTAATGCCACAGATCAATTAGTAGCAGAAGCCAAAGCTGTGTTACCTGCTGGTGTAACTTTAGACTTGGGGGGAGATTCTGCCCGCCAAAGTGAAGTATTTGGTAGTTTTGGTACGACTTTGCTATTATCGGCACTGTGCATTGTTGTAGTGCTGATTTTGCTGTTCAAAAGCTGGATAGACCCGGTAGTAATTGGGGTTTCTTTGCCCTTGTCAATTGTCGGCGCGATGTTGGCCTTACTCTTCACCAAAAGCGACTTTGGGATGATCTCGCTGATTGGCTTTGTATTTTTGTTGGGACTAGCAAATAAAAATGCCATCTTGCTGGTAGATTACATCAACCAACTCCGCAAATCTGGCTTAGAGCGCACGGAGGCGATTCTCACGGCTGCACCAGTGCGCCTCAGACCAATTATGATGACCACTGCTTCAACGCTTTTAGGGATGCTACCGATCGCATTAGGTTTTGGTGCAGGTTCCGAGTTACGATCGCCTATGGCTGTGGCGATCGCTGGTGGACTAATAACTTCAACTATCCTCAGCTTGATTGTCGTGCCAGTAGTCTACACCATTTTAGATGATTGGTTTCCCCGCAATAAATTTTAGATTTTCCTGCCGATCGCCTTAGGTTTTGGTGCGGGTTCCGAGTTACGATCGCCTATGGCTGTTGCCAATACGGTTCGGATAAGACTTGATCCCCCCAACCCCCCTTAAAAAGGGGGGCTAAGAATGGCTCTATTTCCCCCTTTTTAAGGGGGACTAAGGGGGATCTTTAAGGACTATGCACCTTAACCGAACCGTATTGTATGGCTGTGGCGATCGCTGGTGGATTAATAACTTCCACTATCCTCAGCTTGATTGTCGTGCCAGTAGTCTACACCATTTTGGATGATTGGTTTCCCCGCAAGAAATTTTAGATTTTCCTGCGGAACGCCTGTTTACTTTTGCGTGCCGATGCCGTCGCACAAGTGCCGATCGCTCTGGCTAACGTTAGGATTATTTTGTAAATAACCCCGCACCAAATCACAACTGCGCCCCATTAAAGAATCTAACTCTAAATCTGGAAGATTCCAGAGTTTGATCGTGTTGTCTTCACTGCCAGAAGCCAATGTCTTGCCGTCGGCGCTAAAACTGACGCTCATGACAAAGCTATCATGTCCCTTGAAGGTGCGGATTTCCTTTCCTGTCTCTAGATTCCAGAGTTTGATCGTCTTGTCCTCACTGCCAGAAGCCAATGTCTTGCCGTCGGCGCTAAAACTGACGCTATGGACAATACCATCATGTCCCTTGAGGGTGCGGATTTCCTTTCCTGTCTCTAGATTCCAGAGTTTGATCGTCTTGTCATCACTGCCAGAAGCCAATGTCTTGCCGTCGGCGCTAAAACTGACGCTTAAGACAATGCCATCATGTCCCTTGAGGGTGCGGATTTCCTTTCCTGTCTCTAGATTCCAGAGTTTGATCGTCTTGTCACCACTGCCAGAAGCCAATGTCTTGCCGTCGGCGCTAAAACTGACGCTATAGACAGAGCGATCATGTCCCTTGAGGGTGCGGATTTTCTTTCCTGTCTCTAGATTCCAGAGTTTAATCGTCTTGTCACCACTGCCAGAAGCCAATGTCTTGCCGTCGGCGCTAAAACTGACGCTATAGACAGAGCGATCATGTCCCTTGAGGGTGCGGATTTTCTTTCCTGTCTCTAGATTCCAGAGTTTAATCGTCTTGTCACCACTGCCAGAAGCCAATGTCTTGCCGTCGGCGCTAAAACTGACGCTAT
>NZ_WBKM01000017.1 GCF_015714725.1 Nostoc sp. WHI | reverse complement strand
TCAAAAAGTTCGTGACTTATTAGCAACTCGGACTAGTTTCTTTAATGATATTCGTACCTTATTAAAATTTATTTGCTTTAAAAATTGGTCGGAGTTTTTCTTATTTATTCTTACCGAATATGTCCCTCTCACAAAAGTAAATTCTAGTTAAAAATGTCAAATTTTTGAGAGGAGGTAAAGATTATTAATTAAGAGAATTTACAAAGTAGGTCGGAATTTCAGCTATATTTATAAGTTGAAATCTATTTTTTCATGGGCAGATTTTTAAAATTGTTTCTCTTCAGTTAATTATTATGATTATCTTTCAAATAAATCATAATTAGACAGAAGTTCTCTATGTAAACAAGAGGACTTTATCTTCTTTTGTTTTCAAAATGAGAATTGCTGGGGTTAACTGATGCTGAAAAAGTATCCATTTTTGAACAGCAAGCTTTCACTTACCGCTTTCTACAACAAAGTCTTGTTGCCCAGAATAAAATTAATTCTGCACTTGAAGTAAGCGATCGCGCTAGAGGCAGAGCCTTTATTGAGTTATTAGCTTCAAAACAATTAGAAAAACCAAACCCACTATTAAATATCAAACCCCTCGCACTCCAGCAAATTAAAAACATAGCCAAGGTTGAGAATGCAACCCTTGTGCAGTATTCAATTATTGGGAATGAAGCACTCTACATTTGGGTAATTAAACCTACAGGTGAAATAGCTTTTGAGCAAGTTGATTTGAAAAAAACTCTGAATACTTCTCTAGAAAGCCTTGTTATTAACAACCGTAAAACTCTGGGTGCGAGAAGTCGGGGTATTAAAGTGGAACCTAAAAGTGGTGGTAATCAAAAACAGCAGTTACAAAAACTTTATGAAATACTAATCAAACCCATCGCCCAATATTTACCAAAAGATTCTAATGCTCGTGTTATCTTCATTCCCCAAGAATCGTTGTTTCTTGTACCTTTCCCAGCATTGCAAGATGAGCAAGGCGAGTACTTAATTGATAAACATACTATACTGACTGCACCTGCCATTCAAGTTTTAGATTTAACCACTAAGCAAAAGTATAACCTTAACAAGTCTACAAAAGATGTGCTAATCGTTGGCAATCCTATCATGCCTAAAATTCCCATCACAAATGAACAGTTATCACCCCTTCCTGGTGCAGAAACAGAAGCAATACAGATTGCAGATTTATTTAAAACCCAAGTAATCATAGGTAGCAAAGCCACCGAGACAGCCATTGTCCCGAAGATGAGCAAAGCCAGGATCATTCATTTTGCTACCCACGGCTTACTTGATAATTTTAAAGGATTCGGTGTCCCAGGTGCGATCGCCCTTGCTCCTAGTAATCAAGACGACGGCTTCTTGACAGCAGGCGAAATCCTCGATATGAAACTCAGCGCCGAACTCGTTGTTCTCAGTGCTTGTAATACCGGAGGTGGTAATATTACAGGTGATGGTGTCATTGGCTTATCGCGTTCTTTGATTACAGCTGGAGTACCCAGCGTCATTGTATCCCTGTGGGATGTAAATGATAATTCCACCGCCTTTTTAATGAGCGAATTTTATCATAATCTCCAGCAAAATCCTGATAAAGCTGTAGCGTTACGTCAAGCAATGCTCACTACCAAAAAGCAATATGCAAATCCTCTTTACTGGGCTGCCTTTACCCTCATTGGTGAAGCAGATTGAACCACATAAATTATTAAGTATCAGTATACATAAGAATATAATGTCAATATGAAAAAATTTACGATTTACTTTGTACAATCAATTTGTCTAGGTATTCTCGCCATTGCCTACTTGCCTAATATCAATATTTTGGCAAATAGCAAGATTTTAGCGCAAACCACAAATGCTGATCAGCCATCAATTATAGAAACCAAAAATTCCACCTCTAACCGATTACAAAAATTACTCATTGACCAGAATAAACCTGAAGCAGCATTAGAAATTTCCGAACGCAGCCGTAACCGCTCATTAGTAAATATATTGAGCGATCGCTTGTCTTCATCAGCCGTTACCCCTTTAAGTACTGAGCAAATTAAACAAGTTGCTAAACAACAAAATTCCACACTTGTTCAATATTCAATTATTAATGATGAATTCAACATTGCAGGCAAAAAGCAAACTAGAGAATCAGAACTGTATATTTGGGTGATTCAACCTTCAGGTGATATAGCATTTCGTAGCGTTGACTTAAAACCACTGTGGCAGAAACAAAACATATCTTTAGCTGATTTAATTACAAAGAGTCGTCAGTCTATTGGTGTTAGCAGTAATTATACGAAAGGCAGGATCAAAGTATCCCCTGTACAAACAACTAACTCTAGAGATAATTTCCAAAAACTGCATAAACTGTTAATTGCACCTATCGCAGATGTATTACCAACTCAAGCAGATGCACACATTATCCTCATTCCCCAAAGTGAATTATTTCTTGTACCTTTCGCAGCATTAAAAGATACCAAAGGTAAATACTTAATTGAGCAACATACCATTGCTACTGCACCTTCTATTCAAGCATTAGATTTACTTTATCAGCGACAACAGAAAAATCAAGGAGTAGCTAAAGATGTGTTAATTGTCGGCAATCCTACCATGCCTAGTGTTGCCCTCAAACCTGGCGAACCTCCGCAGAAAGTACCACAACTACCAGGTGCAGAAAAAGAAGCCAAACAAATAGCCGCAATTTTTGATACCCAAGCGCTCACAGGTGATGCAGCCACCGAAACCGCAGTTATCCAAAAAATGCCCCAAGCGAAAATTATTCACTTAGCAACCCAAGGAGCATTCAATGAGTCGCAAGGAAAGAATATTCCTGGCGCATTGGCGCTTGCACAATCAAATCAGGATGACGGCTTGCTGACATCTGAAGAAATTCTGAACTTGAAATTACAAGCTCAGTTGGTTGTGTTGAGTGCATCTGATACAGCACTAGGCAAAATCACTGGGGATGGTGTACTTGGCTTATCTCGTTCTTTCTTCGCCGCAGGGGTTCCCAGTGTGATTGGTTCTTTGTGGTATGTTTCGGATAATGAAACAGCATTTTTAATGACAGAGTTTTATCAAAAATTCAATGAAAACCCAGATAAAGCTGCTGCCTTGCGTCATGCAATGCTAGCAACTATGAAAAAATACCCAAATCCCAGAAATTGGGCAGCTTTTACCTTGATTGGTGTGTTGTAGTTCCAGATTAGGTTGATAAATTATGCGCGATCGCCGCAGGTGGGGCATAGCCCATCGCACAAGCAGAATCATTTTAATCGCTTTGAGTGCTTTTTTGGTAACAATTGCACCTACATTCCCACAAAATTTTTCTGGGTTTTTCTTTGCGCCACAGGTGTTAGCACAAACACCAAATCAGCAGCAAACTGAGGCTATCTCTGGTAATTTTATTGATTACTTTGCAGAAGAGAGACAATTTAAAGGGCATGAGGGTAGCGTTAACAGTGCGAGTTTTAGTCCTGACGGTAAGTTAATTGTGACTGCTGGTGCTGATAACACCGCCCGTGTCTGGGATTTTGCTGGAAAGCAGGTAGCAGAATTAGTTGGGCATCAAGGCAATGTCAAAAGTGCGAATTTTAGCCCGGATGGTAAGTTGATTGTCACCGCATCTTTTGATGGTACTGCTCGTGTTTGGGATGTTTCGGGTAAACAGCTAGCTGCGTTAAAAGGGCATCAAGGTAATGTTTATAGTGCGAATTTTAGCCCGGATGGTAAACAGATAGTAACGGCAAGTGCAGATAAAACTGTCAGGTTATGGGATTTATCAGGCAAACAGCTAAGAGAATTTAAAGCGCATGACAACAGCGTTTACAGTGCGAATTTTAGTCCTGATGGCAAACGCCTTGTTACCGCCTCTGCTGATAAAACAGCGCGTGTTTGGGATTTGTCTGGTAAGTTATTAGCGGAATTAAAAGGGCATCAAGATACGGTTTGGAGTGCAAGTTTTAGTCCTGATGGACAAAGCATTGTAACTGCTTCCGATGATAAAACTGGTCGTGTGTGGAATCTATCGGGGAAACAGTTAACAGAACTACGAGGACATCAGAATAGTGTACTGAATGCCACTTTTAGCCCCGATGGGGATACCGTTGGCGAATTCCCCAAACAGCTAAACTGAACCGATTAGTTCAGCAATGAAACGATTGAGAACCTTCTGAGCAGTTTTATACCCAGTAGCTTGCTTACCTAACTTCAGTTGGGACAAAATGCGATCGCGTAAAATTTCAAGTTCTCTTATCGGTGGCAAACCGACAGGTTGTTTAGCGCTTGTGGTATTAGATATCTGATGTGACTCACTCTGCCGTGTAATACTTGGTTGAATGGGAGCTAAAAAATCTGAGTCTTCCCGTGTAATACAAGGGTTATCGTTATGCCTAACAATGTGTTCTAAATAATCAGCACGGGTTAAGCCTAAGCATTCCGAAGCAATAC
>NZ_WBKM01000116.1 GCF_015714725.1 Nostoc sp. WHI | reverse complement strand
GAAACGGTTGACTGGGAAACATTTTTAGTAGACGAATCAGCAATACCTACGGAGGAGTAAATAAAAACGCTATGGAAAAATACCCTTTAGACTGGCTGAAAATTTCATGTGAGCAAGTCTACTGCCGTACCATAGCAGAGCGTACTTGGCGCAAATGGTTAAGGTTGTGTGAAGTTCCACAATATGCTCGTCAAGTAGACAAACAGCAAGCGTTATGGTTGTTGACTTTGGCTTATATGAAAAAGCTGGAGCCTAATAAAAAGTTCACCCTGTTTCAAATTAAGTTTAAACTCTCAGGAAATCCATTTGCCGAATTGCATCTAGCTGAAGCAATTTATAACGCTTGTTACACCAACGCAGTTGGAAAGGACTTACCAGAAATCATTCTTAGAGTTACAGGTAAACAGGTAACAGTACGAACACTTTACCGTTGGGCACGAAAGCAGCAAGTAACTTTCAAAGCTTCTAAACGTTTAAGCCGCCCAGAAGTTGAGCAATGGATACGATGGGCTGTGGCTTGAACTCAAAAAATACCTTGGGGGGTGAATGTTGCCCCTTTTTTATTTTCTTTTTTCAGATGTCGCAAATCAGGTGTGCCGTGACATTTTAAAATGCTCAAAACCCTGATTCTCTCGTTGTGACATCGGGCCGCTTTTTCTGAAACTCTTATATTTCTAGTGTCACAGCCACCATTTTCTAAAACTCCCTCCCTGCAATCATTAGAGCGATTTTTATCCTTTTTTTGGCCGCTTTCCGTGCCGCTTTTGTTTTTTAACTTGATTTTTGAGTAATTCAAAATGCCTCAAATCCTTTTGGGGTAAAGAGTAGAGATGTCACAACTCAAAGCGGCACGCTTGGTCAGATTTTGAGAAAAACGGGTTTTTGGGGCTTTTTTTATTAAAGCCCGATTTTTCAGAGCGCCTCTAACTGCTGTGTCAGGTTCTCAATCTTGCGCTGGCAAAAGTCAATTTCGCCTTCTATCTCCAAACCCAACTCTTGAGTAGGTGGTAATTGAACCCCAGATTCCGAAATATATTCGACCTGTTCATCTTCGGTGCTAACTAATACCGCATATCGCCATGAACCATTTCGTTCAGGAACCACCAAGTTTTCAAATAGACAATACTGAATCCCTACAATCATTCCCTGCTTGGTTCTTTGCCCTAACGAGTATTTTGGTGATGTCCAGTGATTCGGGACAGTAATGATTTTTGAAGTTTCCATACGATTGCTCCTATCTTTGTTTTGGCTGTGTTTGTACTACTCGCTGCTGCCTTTTCTCTACCAAAATCTGACCAATACATCCCCCAGTACCCAGCCCAAACATTCCTGTAGCAATCATGTACATTGTATTTTTGCCAAAAAATTGTACTCCTAAATACCCGATAGATATAGCCGCTAATGTGCCAGTAAAACTTACAACAATTACTTGTACTTGATTCTGTTTCATAATTAAAATTCCTTTGCTTGATAGAGGTTTTAAGTTGCATGATTTTGTTGTTACACGAGAGCGCTACCCCTGAACAACTTGAACAAATGCTTCAAGAGCATAAGTTCTACATCAAAACTGCCGTAGATATTGAACGTCGAGTATTAGTTGGGGGTGGAAATTTGCATTATGACTGTGAACAGGCTTTACTGAATGATGGTAG
>NZ_WBKM01000180.1 GCF_015714725.1 Nostoc sp. WHI | reverse complement strand
GCAATTGTTATTTCGGGGTATGCAATTGTTATTTCGGGGTACGCAATTGTTATTTCGGGGTACGCAATTGTTATTTCGGGGTACGCAATTGTTATTTCGGGGTATGCATTTATTGATTTTGTGATTAGGGACTTGCGTGAAAATAAAGTACCAGTAAACCGAGTTTCGACTGCGCTCAACTCTCGACGGCTGAGGGTTGAGCGCAGCGATGCACTGAGCTTGTCGAAGTGTCGAAACCCGCTTAGTTGGGACACTATTAACCCACAGATCCCTTACTGTTGCTGATTGTACTTATTCTAAAACAACAAATCGATATGAAAACGAGTAAAAACACAGGCAAACTCGTAATTATTTCGTAGAACTTTTAATGAAATAAATCCACAAAACTACCCATCTCAAGCAAAAGGATACTCCACTATGTTGAAAAAGGAATTATTAAAAAAGGATGTGTTATGTCTTTAAAAACTCGTGGTTCTGCTGCTATTGACAAAGCCCAACTTCGTCTCGCCTTGCTTAAATCTATTGATGAAAATCTGGATTTAGGACATGGGTTAACCATTGAAACTTACAACCACTTAATCAACACTACCCGTGCTGTGCTAGAAGCTAATAATACGCTAGTTTCCAATCTGGAAGAATCGCGTAAAACAGTAACCCAGATGGATAAAGCTCTCTCGGAAATGTCTGAACGAATGCTAAGTGGAGTTGCAACTGTCTACGGCAGAAACAGTATGGAGTATTCCAAGGCTGGCGGCTCCAATCGAAAACGAAATAAACAATCTAGTTCAAAAGTTACTCCAGTTGTAGCGGTTCTTACTACTCAACCTACTCAAGCTGCAATTGCAAATGCGTCAACTAACAGTAATGGCACAACTCCTTTGTTGCAATAATCTACCGGGAGCGATGCGATTTTGTGAGACAGCGACATTAATCTGTCACCAACGACAAATAATTAGTCACTGTACACTTGATTTATGTCAAACTTCAACTATTAAGCACTACTTCCATCAAAGCCGATGATGGGATTTGAACCCACGGCCTGCTGATTACGAATCACTATAACAATGGTGGAAGCGGGCGATCGCTCTTGTTAATAGCTAGCTCGAAAGCCCGTTGGTGTGCTTGCTCGTTAATCCAAGAATGGTACAAATTACTATGAACTTGCAACCCATGTCCCATTTGCTTTGCAGCTAATGAAATATCAATGCCGTACTCAAGCGATCGCACTGCCCAGGCATGGCGTAGGTCATAAACTTTGAACGGCATATTTTCATTTCTCCTGAGATGCCGTGTAACCACATTGCCTATCGCTGTATTGGGACGGTTTAGGTTTATCGCTGGGACTTTGGGACTAGTCAGGTCAAAGGTGATAACCCACTCAGGATGAAGCGGCCACACTTTACGCGATCCGGTTTTACCCTGGGTTATTTTTATCGAGTGGTCAGGATTTTTTATGGAATTTAGCTCAATAAAAAATGCCTCATGATTCCTTAGCCCATAGGTAGCTATCATTCCGTAGATCCATCGCCAGTAGTCGCTACCAATTTGGTAATAAAAATCTTGAATCTGTTTATCAGTTGGCAGATTGCGCGGTTCTCTGCTGCTGTAACTGTAATTTCCTACTAAATTTGAAAAATCAAAATTTAGTCCAGCAAATTTAGACAATAGATTTAATGATTGACAGAAACGCTTGCGAGTACGGGTATCAGGTTTTGAACAATTTATAATTGTCGATTTTAAATTATCAATTGTTAATTCGTCTTCTAGCGGTAGGAACTTAAACACTGCACGGTACTCTACTCTCCATGTTGTTTGTGTCTTAAACGTTCGCTCCTTCCTAGAAAAATAATCTTTTTCAAATTCTTCAACCCAATCATTAATATTTTTGATATTAAGTTTTACTTCTGCTTCTTCTTGATAATCAGCCCAGTCGAAGGTTTTGGCGTCGATTTGTACGCTAATTTTTTTTGCTAGCCTTTCCGCTATTTTTATCCCTTCTTGATTAGCATTAGCGGCTGATATTCTCTGGCGATAGGACTTATTTCTGCCGGATAGTGACTTAGGGGGGAATGTTCCACGAAGGTAAAGTCGCCCCCCTATTTTTTCGATTTTTAAGCCGCAATAGCTATTTTTAAGCCGTCCGTTAGCCTCCTTAATTCGCTGTTCAATCATCATCCATTAGCCGTGGAGTATGTCTTTGTGGTCAAAAAATTCCGTTAGCGCGGCTAGTGAATACCGTTTCTTCTCAGTTGCATAGCCGTAAACAACTTCCTTGATGACATCCGGCTGTATTTCTAGCCGCGCCAAGCAATCATTACAGACAACCGCGACGGCGCCATCGCTCGGCACACCACAGACCACGCAACCCCAGCCTGTGCCAGGCACGGGAGCTTTCTTTTGCAACATGACGAGATTTTGGACTGTTTCCCCAGTGCAACCGCAACCACAGCACGTCCCCAGGTCTAGAGATTCTTCTTCATAATCTGGATCGTCGCCGTCGTCCGCCCAGACATAACCGCAGTCAAGGCACTCCCAGTAACCGTAATTTTCTTGATAATTGGTGCGGGTTGATTCGCACTTTGGACAATTTTGATTAGTCATTGCAGAGTTAAAAGTTGTTCTGATTTTTTAAGTTTTTTAAACCCCGAAAATTCTGTCTACAGACGCTAAAACCCGCTCTGGCGGCTACTTTCGCCGTCTACAGCCGGAATTTTGGGGGCAAAAAATTGTAGACGGTGTAGACAGACTCTTGGTTAATTTGTGGCGATGTATTGAGCGATCGCACTCCCACTCAACCACCGCCTACTTTATCGGTAATTTACCTGTAAAGCTTTGCCTACAGCCTGTAGACGGACTGTAGGCAAAGTGTAGACATTACTTTGACCACCTCCAGCCGAGGCGATCGCCATTTCCTTCGACTTCCCCCAATCCCTTGTCAGCCATAGAAGCGAAGATAATCCGCACTTCATCCGGCTGCATCCCCTCAAATAATCGGCTAGCTTGCACCAGGATTCTGGCTTTTAAAACCTCGCCTGGGTGCTGTTGACCCCAGTCAAAAATGAATTGCTCAAACTCGTTGATGGCTGTAGGCTGCGATTGCACCTCCTCATTTCCCCCGCCGGAGGTTTCCGGCTGTACCATGCTCCCCGCTCCCCAGTTGCTAAGGTCAAGCTCACAAGGGCAGTCATCGACCATAAACCGCTTTTTACCACCAGCTTTCAACCATTGCTCCAATTGAGGATCTTTGAGTTTAGTCCTGGCGTAGTCACGTCCGAACTGCCCCAAACGCACCAGCACAAAGCAGCTGTAAAGCGTACCCTTATCTCCCTCTAGTCCGAAGTTTTCGGCGGTGTCGTTTTGGGCTAGCGCACAGACAAATTGTTTGTATCGTCGTCCCCGCTTGGCGTGACGCTTGATCCAGTTGGCAGGGTGGTCACACTCATCTACTAATACTGGGAACTCCTCAGCAACTAGGAATCGCTCACGACCTGCGATCGCGTTATCTCCCCCTTCACCACGCAGTTCTACAAGCTCCTCTAAGGTTTTGAGGTCGTTACCCATTGCCGTGTCAATGGCTTTGAAGTTCCCTTTCCTGCCAATGACATCTTGTGGAGAGAGCCATGCCCAATCGTCGGGTTTGGCGTCGGAATCATAGACAACGACCCGCCCACCGATTTTTGATGATAAGTATTGGGTGAAAGTCGATTTCCCGTCACCCGTACCACCGACCAAAGCAACGTGCTTTTGTTTTTTCTGGATGTACTCAACTGGGTCTGTAATCAGGTTTTCTGGCTTCCAGTTGACATCGACCGCGCCAACTGTGACCGCCAACTGTGCCGTGGGTTGAGTCTGGCTCTTGACCAATGCCTGATAATTTAAACGTGACGCTCGGTCGATATCGCCGAGTGATTCTTGCAGGAGTTTGGCTGTTTGGCGATGTCTGCGCCCCACTTCCAAAACGCCGACGGATGCACCTAGTAACCACGGCTTAGAATCCGGCTTCTGAGATGCCCCTAAGAGCAATAAACCACAACTGACAGCCAGACTACCCCAAAATGACCATTTAGCACAGGTGTACATCTGTAAGTGCTGGTGTAGCTGGGATGGATGCAAATCACTGCTCATATTCCTAGCAACACCCCCACAGCAACTAACCCAACACGCAGCAGCAGAATATCTTTGACCTCTGGCACGGATTGCCGCAAGTAAAGGACGACAATACCAGCGATCGCCAGCACTCCAAAAACCCCCAGGCGGATAAATCCAGGGAAGGGGATACTCACCCAACAGCTACTTAATAAAGCGGGTATTGAGACTGTGGATGTAAAGTCATAAATCAAGTCCGGCAGATTGTCTGGCAGCGCGATCGCATTTATCCACCCTTTTTTAAATTCCTCCAGTCTTGATAGTTCAGGCGTACTAGCCACGGGGGAATAGCCCCGCTCTCTGGGAACCTCAACTACTATCTTTTGCTCATCTGCCATACTGCACCTCGATTTTGAGGTAGAAAGGGCGATCAACCTCCTGTTTGCACAGTGCTACGATCGCAATGACTAGAGCGCCGATGATGCAAATAAGAATGCTTATTTGATTCACTGTTGCTCTTGCTCCTTCTCGCGTATAGCTTTCCAGGTTTCGGGGTAAGTTTTGCGATGCATCCGCCGAATCTCTGCTTGGACTTCTAGCGGTTCTTTTTTGAGATCCTCAGAAATTGCGATCGCTGCTTTTAGCCAAGGACTACGCTCTTCAGGCATGGTTCACCACCTCAACACCTTTGTAAACCAGTTCTTCCTCTGGGGTGTCGGCGATGATTTCAGCCCAACCAGTTTTGTCGTTATGGCGGATGTTATTTTCAGCGATCGCTCCCAATCCGGGACGAGCTGATTCAAATTCCTCAACGACTTTTTGTTCTTTGGGTGTTAGTGGTCGGTTATCAGTCATATAATTTTTGGTAAGTTGTTTTACTTGAAACAATGTCCTCGGTTGGGGCGATCGCGCTTCTTGGAAAAATGCGATCGCCTTAATAATCGGGTTTACTTGCACTGGTTGAGTTAAAATTGGTAACTACCCAAACCTGCAAAGAGTTACGGATACTGGGTTTAACTTCAATCGCTTGGCGGGTGTCTAGGCAAATGGCGCGGCCATGGTTGAGCTTGCAGTGCAGATTCTTGCCGCTTTTGGAACGGGAAAACAGTTGACCGACTTCGAGCAATGCCCAAGTCATTGGAGCTTTACCCGTCACATACTCGGCTTGATGGCTGTCAGACCCCTCTGAGAGTGGGTCAACAGTTAGGTCTTTCCATTCCTTCTTCCGTCCTTTTCTGTTGCTGTAGTTGCCTTGTGACCGCCCGTTAATGGTTCTATCTATGGTTTCTTGTTCGCTCATAGTGGGTTAATAGTCGCTCAATAGTGAGGGGTTATCTTCGGGGTGAATGCCTTGGATAGTAAAGCTTTCGCCGCTTTTTGCGTTCATTTCTTCGGCAGTAAACTCGTCTTTCAGCAGGTTTTCTGTGATCTGTTTGGCTAATTCGAGTAGGTCGTCATCATCAAGGGCATTGCACCAGGTAATGATCTGTTCGGGGATGTCGTCGAAGCCCCATTCTTTCTGCTGGTAAGCAACTGTGGTTTGTTCGCGCAGCGCTAAAAAGATTAGGCAATTCAAGCCTGTAGCCTGGGCGCGGTTAAAGCTGCCGTCCATCTCGTCGAGGATGTCAGATGGTTTTATGTCTGTTAAGCTGTTTGTCATTTAATCTCCCGCTTTGAAGTTTTAACTACTGGCGATCGCTCTTGGGAAGTGACCGCCTTTTTACTTGCACTCACTCCGTTTCCTCTTCTTCCTCGTCGCTAATCACAATAGTTACCCTGTTGTCGCCAGCGTGAAAGCTGATGATATAAAATTCCTGATCATTTTCAAGCTCCTCGATCGCTATCTCCGCTTCCTGCGGGAATTCTTGCAACTTCTCAATTAGTTCCTTTACTGTCACTTGCACGTTGGTATCTCCTGGGTAAGTGTGGGCTGGCAGTTTCCCCTAGCAGGTCTTTGGTGTTTTGCTCAGTGCTGGCAGGCTGCTATCTCTGCCGGGTTTGGGTGGGGTTTGGTTGAGTAAGGAGTCTCTTTAAAAAGCTTGCCAAAACAATACTACCCCTGTACAACTATAAATATAATAGTACCGGGGTTAAATGTAAAGATAGTGCAGGGGTACAATTTAGGAGAAGCACATGGGTACAACTAATGAGAAAGCCGCTACACGGTCAGAGGAAAAAGGATCTAACGCTAACACTGACACCAGAAGGCGTGGAAATGCTGAACGCGAAAGCCAAGGCAATGGGTATCAGCAAGAGCGAGATGATAGAACGTATAGCGAGAGAACAAGTATCCTCTCCCTCGGAATATCAATTACTGGGGGAATGCTCCGCCAACTGATTAGCGACTATCGCGATCAGCTGGCAGCAAAGAAAGAGGAAATTCAAAAACATTACGACGAGATTCGGCAGCTTAATGGAGAAGCAGAAAAGATAGAATCCAGAATCCAAGAATTTGAATCACTTCAGATTCAACTAGAAAAACAGTCTGAACAACCAGCATAAAGCCGTCCCCCTTTCACAGGCAGGACGGCTTTGTTTTGTGCGATCGGCTTATTACTAGTTAGGCATCCAAGTTCGAGCGAAGGTCATCTAGTGGTGACTGAGTTTTATTCTCCACAGGTGAATCTTTCAAAAAAGCCTCTGGGTTATCAGGCACGAATTCTAGGCGGATACGGAATCTCCCCTTCTGCCAGCCTCCACCTGCTGTACGCAATATTTCACATGGAATCCCTTTCTCTACAAACCATTGAGACTCATTGCCCTTGTTATTGGTGTTACCGCAAGGCCATGCTTCTAGTGCTTGGAGGAGACGACCAACCTTAGTCATAGCTTCCAGTCCAAAGTCTTTCGACTGAATGGTAATAACGTCATCTTCGCTCAACCCCAACTTACTCTCAGGGTCTAACCCAAATCTTTCAATACTCATTTCGATTTTCTCTTTCAGCTTAGAACATGGCGGATCGAGGTATGAACTTGATCCGCCTTTCCTAAGTTTTCCCACTGCCCACCTACAAAAGACTCAAAACAATGATCAGAGCTAAATTCACCTGCCAAGCCAACCAACTCAACCACGAAACCCAGACTGCACAAATTGTATTAACACCTGTAATCAACTCAGCCAGCCAAGAAAACTTAACTTTCTGGAAAGCGACACCAGCCGGTGCAATTACACTGCAAGTTACCAACCCAGAGGCATCGGCTCAATTCACTGTAGGGACTGACTATTACGTTGACTTCACATCTGTATAGTACGTTTTATACATTCAGCATGGATGGAAGCTACGTATTGTCTAGCGATCGCCTTTAGTAAAAATGATGCATCCAGGATTCCCCCTCCGAATACCCAATGCCCAATGCCCAATGGAAGCCAGAAGCGAAAAATTCACCGAGCTAATGAACAAAGTAGATGTCGAAATGCAAAGGCTAGGCTGGACAGAAGCCCAAGGTCGAGAGCATTTGCTGAAAACTTGCCAAGTGCGATCGCGGTTACTCCTGACCGAGGAGCAGTTAGACAACTTTCTTTTGTACTTGCAACTTACTGATACCCCAACACCAGCAACTAATGACCCATGACCGACGAAATCATAGTAACCATCTACCAGCCCAAGCGAATACCTGACATTTATCGCTCCCCAATGGGCTTGCCTCTGAACTGGACGGACGAAACATCAGGAGAACTCCCCGACGCAGTTTTTAAATACTTTGGACGCCAGCCGTTGTCTACCGAGCAAATCAGCCTAATAGCCGAATTTTGCCAGCATTACATCAACGCCCCTTGCTGGGATGCCAACAATAATCAGTCAGGCGGATTTCCCAATGAGCTAACATCGCTACGCCAATCCGCCGCGAGAATTTCCAGCGTTGACGACATCAGCCGATGGATTGACGCCTGCCTGGAAATTGCGATCGACCCTTTCTAGGGACTCTTGAAGTGAGTGCGATCGACAATCGAATACTTCTAAAAGCGACTAACAGACGCTTGTCATCCTGTTAACCAGCCCAAAAAAAAAAAGCGGCAGGAACCGCTAATTTATAATCATTTTATGTGTTATATGACAACAATTGTAGCATCTTTTAGAGGGTAGAACAATGACTTTATCTACTCCTCAAACAGTCGATACCATTGCATCTCACCACTGGGAAGAATGGCAGTTAAGTGGTGTATCTGCAAAAATAATCCAACAAAACGTGAGAACCTTATATGACTCCAGAGAAGTTGATAAGGTACTAAATCGCAATACAAAATCCAGACAGAAGCACTCGGATCATTTAGCACCTTGCTGGATGGTTTCAGGGGTAAATCCACTGACAGGAGAGAATACCTTAGATGGCGTACAGGTCAAACCAGATATCTCGCCACTAGGCAAAGATGGAAAAGTAAATAAGTATTTGGGAGCGGCTGGTTACGGTGCATTCCCTTTGTTCTTAAACACAGGAATAGAGGAGTACTGGCAACAAATACTTGCTGATAAATCAATCCCCATAATTATTACTGAAGGAGCCAAGAAAGCAGGTGCAGGGTTGAGCCTCGGACTCCCAACCATATCTATACCTGGTGTATCGACTTGCCGAAAGATGGGGAGGCTTGACACATGGATAGAAGCTTTTGCAGGCTTTGGTAGAACTTTCTACCTGTGCTTTGACGCCGACATATTACATAAACGACCCGTCCAGCAATCCTTAATCAACATAGCCAGAGACTTATCTGCTACAGGCTCAAAAGTTATGGTAATTAAATTACCATCTATTGAGCTTAAAGGCATGGATGACTTTATTGTTGCTAAGGGTGAAGAAGCTTTCAAACAACTAGTAGATGATGCCCCAACCATTGAAGAGTGGAAGAAGGACTTAGAGGAGCAACGTAAAAACGACACAGAATATGATGACGATGAACGGACATCAAAAGTTTACCGTGCCTACAAAATCATCAAAGATGGATGGGGCGATAACCTCCGGCTAAACCAACTCAAGAAGATCATTGAACTGAACGACCAAAGAATAAACTTAAACGGATTGCGGCTGTACATAGCAGACGAATTTGATATGGATGTACAAATAGGAGATGCACAAATGATTGTTGAGGCGATCGCATCTCAAAATGCGTACCATCCAGTAGTCGAATATTTAGATGAAGTTGCCGCTAGATACAGTACAGTTGACCCTTCAATTCTTGATAACTTAGCGACTAAATACTTTGGTACAGACGACCCACTTCATAACATTTACCTGAAAAAGATGCTGATATCAGCCGTAGCTCGGGCCCGTCGCCCTGGTTGTAAAGTTGATACCGCTTTGATCCTCGTAGGGGAACAGGGAATAAACAAATCCAGCTTTTGGCGTGAACTGTTTGGACGTCACTGGTTTACGGACGAACTCAGTGACGGAAATGAGAAAGACGAGCTAATGAAACTGCATCAGTTTTGGGGTCTGGAAATTCCAGAAATCGAACACATGTATAAGAGGAAAGACATCAGCAGCATCAAAAAATTTATGTCTTCGAGCGTTGATGCCTTCCGCGCCCCCTACGCCCGTGACGTAAAAGAACATCCCCGCGCATGTGTTCTTGTCGGCACAAGCAACGAAACCGAACTCCTCAACGACCCCACAGGGAACCGGCGATTTTGGATTATTCCTGTAATAGACGACATCCCAATTGATATTGAGCAGCTAGCCAGAGAACGCGATTTAATTTGGGCAGCTGCTAATGCCCTTTATGAAAAAGGACATCAGTGGTGGTTGTCATCAGCAGAGTCGAAAGTTCACAACGAAGCCAGCAAAGATTTTCAATCCGTTGATCCTTGGACAGATACAGTATTAGCTTACGCTCGACAGCAGGGAGAGACAACCACCTCTGAAATTTTGAGAACTGCGCTAGGAATTGAACTCGGCAGACAAGAGATGATTTACACCAAGAGGGTTTCAGCTATTCTCCGGTCGAACGGATGGGAACAGTACAGACAAAAAATTGGTAACAGTCGCCCTTGGGCTTGGCGGTTGAAGTCGTCAGCAGAAAAAGAAAAAAGTTTGGGTAAAAAGGCGGATCAAGGCAGATCACCCGGATCACTTTCCCCAAATTTAGAACTTGACACTGAATTAGAAAAAGAAAAAAGTTTGGGTAAAAAGGCGGATCAAGGCAGATCACCCGGATCACTTCTCCAAAATCCACAAAATGATCCGCCTAGTGATCCGGCTAGGCAGATCACACCTGAACCCTTACAGGAGGAGACTTTCGAGCCGATTAATCCGCCCGTGATCCGCCTTGATCCGCCTACTTTACCAAACTTTTCTGAAAATAATTTTGTTGTACAAGCGGAACTACCCCTGGCTAACACAGAAGCCAAAGACGACAGTAGTCCTATCACTTGCCCAGAGAAATGCAATTATTACAAAACATTTGAGGGCGTCAAACCTTTCATATTTAAAGTAGAGTCAGATTTTGGAGCGGTTCAGGTCAGCGCCGAACCCTACCACCGATTCCAAAACGGTGATAGTAAAATCTGGCTTACCTTTAAGATGCCAGACGGACAGATTTTAGCCAAGACTATCAAAGCAATCCCAGATAAAAAGCTACTACCCAGGTGGTCTGTAGAATGTGGTGTTATCAAGCAGTGGCAAGAAAAGATAACAAAATACTTCAGTTCCAAAGTTGAAAATTCAGATTACAAGTTCCGAGTACGCATTATCGGCGACGATAACTATGAGTGGATTGAGGATTGTATTCTCAGAAGCATCCCTAATCCCCCGTCTCTGACCCATTTCACCTTTAAGACTCCCAACAACACAGCACTTACTTCTCATCTTGGTGAGTTTGAGGAAATGCAGTAAATGACTAAAAACCTAACCCGGATTGAGTGCCCCCATTGCTGTGGCTGGCGCACTTACCGCAATGGCTATAACTTACGCAAAGACGGCAATATTCAGCGATGGTATTGCCAGAATTGCGATCGCGGTTTTCAGGAGAGGAAGGCGATCGCGCTGCCAGGTGACGAAACTTAATTTTTGTAACTTATGAATGAAAAGCAAACTAAAACATTGTTTTGGGTAAGTGTAGGAGGTCTTAGTATGGCTCTCGCCATCTTAATTTTTAATGCACTATATTTTCAATGCTCATGCCAATAAATTATTCACTTAAGAGGATTCTTAATTTAAAATCCTGTTCAAACCTAAAAGGCATATTATTAGATTCAGCAACCTGGTTAAAATTCTCTCCATCTGCCTCTACAAGAATTCCTTGAGGAATAGATGCAATCAAGTTATCCCAAATTAATTTGTATATTTCTAAATCTGCAAGTGTAATTTGTAATTTCAACTCTAACCGAACGGATAGCAACTCAATCGTTGATTTAGCATCGAGATTTTGTGCATTAGTTCTCACCTTTATGTAACTATCACTAAAAAGCATTTGGGTATTAAAACCAGAAACATTAGGAGGGGTATAACCTTCAATCTCGGATTCTTCAACCAACTGCCCATTTAAAAAAGTTTGAATTTTCATTTTTATCCTGCTTTAAACCAAAATAAAGGACGATTATTACCATTTATATAATAAAGATTATCAACAGGAGCGCTAATTGGCATTGTGTTAGGGGCAACAGCTAGCGTGTTTCTTAATCCAGAGTTTGCAGTTGAGATAGTAGGTGTTGATTGTCCTAAATCATAATTTGTCGCCAAATTACTAGCGCAAGTATGAAGGTTGGGTGCTTTAAAAGTTACGCCTCCCAGCCAATAATCCCCCGGAGTCGAAGGCAATAAAATAATTGCTTCTTTTATTCCTGATGTTTCTGTTGCAATATTTCCCGAATCTATTAATAAATCTTTTGGTATTCCATCTTGATTAGAATAAACTCCTAATCTTAAATCCGTATCTGCAACAGATGTAACAACAGAAACAGCTAAACGAGTTAGCGTCACTTTGTGATGAATAGTAAATAAATAGTAACTAATAAAATTAATTATAAAACCTGCCGTGCTACTTGTAGAAGTAGCAATATTTTTAAATCCTTGATAGTATCTTCCAGGCACATAGCCTGGATGAGAGATATTGTAATGGTCGGAAGAGAAAGAAATAGGCATAAATTGAACCGTCGAGATATTTACTAGTATATAATGACAAATTATTCTACTTCAATTTAATATGTCAGTCATTACCTACAACAAAGTTTTAACTATTGCCAGAAAAATTGATTCAACTTCCCCAACCGGAATAATACCAATAATTACTAATTCTCTTGCTGGCATAACAGGAGGCGGACAAGTACTTTCAGCAAACGTTTTTATTAAAAATCTCAAAGCATTTGCTAAAATAACTAGTCTGCCTCCAATCAATCTACCAAATATTTCTGTCGAGGATAGTGAAACAGAAAGACTTTACAAAGTATTGGATGTAGAGTGGCTATCGCCAAGGCTTGAACTAAATGTTTATATATCCAACAATATAACTGACTGGCATTTAGTAGGGGGAATAAGCTTGCTAAACCCCAGTGGCTACCCTTACCGCATCTACAATTTACTTGATTTGCTCACTGACAATTTGGCTGTAGAACTGGGTGAGAATGGCCGGTTAGGAATAGAAGTTAAAGACGTCGGACATGGTTCTCTAGAAACTAACGATTTAATCACAATTCATGGAAGCTATGTTTTAGAAGTTGTTATTGAAGAGGCTAATTATATTCCTCCAGTTACCAATTCTACTCCGATTAACAAAGCTGTTAGTCAGCAAAGCACAGTAGTTGTATCAGCAATATTTACTAGAAAATACGTGCTTTTAACTAATGTTGGCAATGCTCCAATTTATTTAAATTTTGGGTCAACAGCGTTTCTAAATCAAGGAATTCCCCTTCAACCGGGTGGAGCATTTGATTTTTCTATAAACGATGTCGCTCACTTAGGTGATATATCTGCAATTTCTAGTGGCAACAGTCAGTTGCTCGGAATACAATCTACTTAATCTACAATCAAAAAATCATGGCCTTATACAATCCTCCTGCCACTTTTACTTTCGTTGATACCTCCTCAACAGGCAGCGAAGTTGCAAACTCATTATCTAACGTCGGATCAATAATTGTTCCTGCTAATACTAATAGGCAAAGCTTAACTATTTTTAATAGTTTAACTCAAACTGTTTACATAGATGTCACTTCGTCCGTTAGTGTTACAAATTATATGGTTCCAATTCCTGCTGGTGGTTTTTACGAACTACCAATCAAGTATACAGGTGCTTTTTATGGAATTATCGCCAGTGGAACTGGCTCTGTAGAAATTAGAGAGTTTGTTTAATATGTATGAGCAATTTGATAGAATCACAGCAGTAAATGACCCGCGAGATTTCAAAATGCCGTACAAATTGTATGGCAAGACAGATTTAGAAAATATGGAATTTAAATATCAACATCTGCATAATTTTTCTAAAGGTTTATCTATTAGATTCCAAAATGGTCAGACAAACAAAGTCTAACGAATCCCCTGCACCCGATTTTTTTTATCAACCTGAAGCACCCCAGGTAGGGTTGGTTCCTCTAACAGGCCCATTCTATGCAACTCCCAGCGAACCTGCCGATCCAATGGATTGCGATCGCTATCCTGATAGCCCTTGGTGTGGCGGGAATCCCATAGACATAATGCCTTTGGGCATTGGGCTTGATATTGTGCAAGACGAGTGCAATTTTGGTGTTCAGTTTAGCGGCACTTTCTTGTTTTTCAAAATTCCTCCCGTCCAAATTGTTTACCGCAATCCAGATTGTTTCCCGCAGCCCGAAGAACCCCAGGAAAATAATGATTATGAAGAAGATTTAGAAATACCAGATGGATTGAATATATATTTTCTGTATCAATCCTATGCTTATACTAGCGAAACTCTTTATTTAGGAAATAATAGAGTAGGAAGATATGAAAGTAAAACTACTCAAAACATTGCAAATGTAGAATTTCCTTATCAAGGTGATGTGACAATTCCAGCACCTTGGAATCCCAATATTCAAATAAAACCGCTCTGGAAATTAGATTTAATTGCGTCAGCTTCTGCTCAATACAATGGAGTTTGGCGAAGTACTAGACTTGGAAACAGAATGGCAGATAGTGAAGTATTTACTTATTCACATAACGAAACTTTTACTTTCTATGGTGATAATAGCAAAACTTTATATACAGCTTACTACAACAGGAGTGGAGGCTTTGCTTATGAACATAATTTTTACTATTTTCAAACCAGAGATATGCTTCAAAGATACGTAGCACAAGAAAAAATGCGCGGTCGTCCAGTTAGCGCATACAGAATAACTAGTACTAATGAAATTTCAGGTTCGACGAGAACCGATGAAAGCATATATGCTATTTATGGCGCGCCAGCACCACCGCCAAAGATTGAACCACCGCCTCCACCAAAAAAGGAATGCTGTAAAATGGGATGTTGCCCAGATAATTCTAATTTAGAAAGATTACTAAGGCTCTTGATTAAGAGAGTAGGTGAGCCAAAGCAAGTAACTATTTTTGATGAAGACTTGACCCGTCAAGGCGCCCAAAAAACTACCAAAACTCCTCAGAGTTTGAACGATTATTTTAAATTAACAGTTGACCGAATCGAGATTGCAAATAGGATTATTGGAATTGATACTTTTCCCGTTACCGTGCCAGATACGATGATTGAGCCTTTTAAAGAGGGTGTATTTGCAAAAGTATTCGGGTTTATTGATGGAAAGAAGAAGCGAAAAATTAATAATATTACTGAGTTTATAGCTTGGATGAGCGAACAAGATTCAGCAGTGTTGGGTGAATTTCATCAAGTAATTGAGTATCAGACTCAAGATAAAAAGACTGCTACTATTGTTCTGCCTAACGTTGCTGAATCGCTAAAAGAGATTGTTTTATTAACGTCTCAAATGGCGAAACAGAATAATATTCAGACAGAATTAATATTTAAGATGGCTACTGAAATCGTTGCCACAAGAGCGGTCGCAACCAAAGGAACTACAGTTATCCAAGATATTCAAGATTATCTCGATTACCCTACAAACACTAAAAAAGCTAAGATTAATACTGCCATTTCTTTACCAAAATTCAATACTAATAAAGAAGGAATCCCAATTGCAACCCAAAATAGTGAAAACCCTAAAAACTTTCTAAAAGTTGGTGAGGTCGAGTACACTTACGATGATTGGACAGGGAGCAACTCCCTTCATGATCAGCTATTGGATTTACTACAACTGGCAGCAATGCTAAGAGCAATTTATTTTCAAAGGACGGATCAAGAATAATGGCAAAAGATGACGGTAAAACCTTATCAAGACTAAATAAGCAAGTTAATCAAACTATAGAAATTTCCGAAGTTTTAGCCGGACAGAAACCAATAGGAGGAAAACTAGGGGAGAAGCTCAAAAAACAACAAGTAGATGAAATGAGCATAACTCAAGGCAAGAAACTTAGGGGAGAGAAGTTTAAAGTATTTGATAAATACTTAGAAAGAATGGAGCTTATTGCTAATGCAACAGGAGGGACAAAAGTCGAAATTAAACGTGCACTTATTCAAGACCCTCAGAATGTAGACAAATTAATTTAATAAATTTAATATATGCCACTACCACTAACGATTGATAAAGCCCTTTCATTTGGCAAGCAAGCAAGTATCACAATTCTACAGATTTTTAGCCCTGGCTTTGGCTTTTTAGCGAGAACTGCTGATAATGCCGTTGCAGTGGAAGAGAGACTAACTACGCAACAAAAAAATACAACTTTTGGGAAAGCTGTTACATTTATCAAAAATTATTCCTTGACTTCCCTGGCTGCTGCTTTAGGAGGAGCGATCGTTGTTGGCGGGGGAGTCGCTCTCGCTGGGTTAGCAAGTCTTGGGACTGTTGGCGTTTTGTCTGCGGGGATGATTGGGGCCGGAATCATCGGATTTTCCCTGACACAATTAATCTCTACTGTTGCTAGTACTAGCAATTTTGTACTTAATTTTGACATTAATCAGACAGATGCTCAACTAGATCAGCTACTGGCTCAAAAAATCCAAGGGTTTTATGGACTCTTGGGCACGACTGTTGGCACTAGCATGGGTTACTTGGTTTGTGGGGCAATTCCTGGGGCGGTGTCTTTCGCTTTCAATCCAGCCGTCGGCGCTGCCATCATGCGTGACTTAGACGACGACGCCAGAAGTGAAATTTTGGGGCAGGTCAACGTTATCGCCCGGACTGCCTTTCAAACTATGATTAATGCCGAACTTGCGAACAGGTTCAAATCCAGTCGGAGATTTTTAAAGAAAAACCCTGATACTGGTTTTTCTAAGATTGTTCGGTCAATTATTGGTGAAGAAAATTGGAAAAAATGGGGAGATTCCAATAATTCTAGTTTTACAATTCATCAAAATATTATTGAGAAAAGGATTGAGGCGATACCAGATAAAGGGAAAAGGGAATTTTTAGAACAAGCTCTTGAAGGTTTCGCTGATAGCTGTCTAGAGTCCGGTTACATCGTAGCTAATAACCTAGATAGCCAGTTAGCAGCTCAGGCCTTGATGAGACAGAACCTTTTAGGCCGTCCCACAGATGTCAGTATTAGTTTTGGTTAACCTTCGTCATCGGCGGATGTAGCGCGAACTCGCAAAGCTTCTTTGATCAAAGCTTTAAAGTTGGATGGCTCTTTATCTATCCAAAGGGGGATTTTCTGAGTTGTTTGGCGCTTGAAGTCGCCGGCTAATTTCCCCACAACTCCTTTTTGGCGAACTTGACGCTCGGTTTCTATGAGGATTTTCTCATTATTTATTACTACAAAATATATCGGGTAAACTCGCACTGTTGGCTTATAAAGTAATTTATTTGCACTACGTCTGCCTACTTTCTTCTCTTCAGTTACAGACAGTGTAAGGATTTTGGCTTTTGATAATTCAGCCAAGGCAATTAATCTTTCTTCTGCATCTTTTTCGCTCCCGCCGTATACCTGCATTTGTCTACGATTGCTCATGTTCGCCGTGGCCAGAAACCTGCCCCAGGTGTAACCGTTTGCTCCCCCTGCGGCTATTTTGACATTGCTCCAACTGAGCTTTCTAATGTCTATATCGGAGATATTACAATACGGTTTAAGCTGATGCCCTCCTTTGGGAAAAGTGAAAGGAGGCTCTTTGTTAGGATGAAAAAATACGGTTAACTTGACGGTTTGTGGTTCTGATAAAACTTTTTCATGTAACGGCACTCCCACAATGTCGCCAATATCTCTATTTTTAATTAGTTGGTGAATTCCAACTAATAAAGCAATAATTGGCTTTAATGTTTCTTCTGTCCCTGAAAGAATAATGCTTTCGCTCACAAAAGTGACTCAACTTGAAGTCGAACAATTATAACTTCAATATTGACATACTTTCGAGAATAAATGATTTTCTTAGCTCCAAAATCTAACAATCCACTATTCTGCGGATAATGTCTGATTTCTTGTTGTGGCTTGGGATAAAGTCGAAATGAGGGACTGACTGTATTGTTTACTGTAGGATAATAAAATCGTCCGATTGCATAGGATTTATATTTTTCTGAGTTATCCCACTCATCTAAATCATAAAGATAAGTAAAGCGTAGTGTCTGAGCATCAACACTGGTTACAGGAAATATCTGCCACTCTAATGTTAATGTAATTATTCCTAAATTATCCCAAGTCCCCAAACTGTCTGTAGTCTGAGGCATTAGTAAGAATAAATCTTAATCAAAGATTCTTCCATATTCTCTTCAATTTCTTCAAGATAATCATCCATGTCTGGAATAAAAGCTTCTACAGCTTCTAGTAATTCCTCAATATTTATCGACCCATCAAGCATTTGCTTTGTGGCATTGCATATTTTATCTGCGTCTGCCATCAAAGCCGCAAATTCGGCATCATCTTTGCAAGTTGGAACAACTAAATAAAAACAACTACCTAACTCCCTATAAGCTCTAGGGTCAATAATTTCTTGAGTCATATTAAGGAGGTGATGCTAAATCTGGCTTGCCAACTCTAAAGACTTCTGGTTCATAAGAGATAGAAGTCACATTATTAGTGGCTGAATTAGATTTTAAAGAACTTGATAAACTTTTGCGAACGTCCTCCGCATCAACTTTATCAATTGTCGATTCTGTTGCACCAGTTTTAGCATCTGTTACGGATGTTAATGTTCGTCCAAACGGAAACGAGTAACTAATTCCAGGAGTCCGGCTATATTTTTTCTTAGTTATTCCTGATATTGGATTAGTTTTTGTATCTGAAGATTTTACAAAAACCCTTAAAAGTGCTGGGTAAAAATTATCAGACTGCTCTGTACTTGCATTAATGTTTTCGTATCCTAGTTTTGCATCAGAAAGAGCTAATGCAGTTCTTCCAGCATTTGAATAACTTGTAATCGCTGCGGCGTATCTTGTAGGCGTAGCGTCTTCAGGTGATACGCCAAAAGGCAAAATTGCAAATCCATAGCGTTTACGTTGAGCGGCAGTTAATTTTTTAGTAACCTCTATTGTGTTAATTCCTTTTTTGAAATCAATATAACCAGCAAGCCGGCTGCCTGGAGCAGCTGTTCCCCCACTTTCTCGAAACTGTCTTTCTAAATCTGCAAATCGTTGTCTACGACGTGGCATACATTTTACTCAGTGCAACTCTGTTTCAATAATAACCAGTGATTTAGCTGTTTCACCAGTTGATGAAATTTAATAATACCTTTAGGGTATGACAGACTTTTATACTAGTTCTCAATCCTTTAATTAACAAAATGGCAGTTATAACTGTAGGCTCAGGCAACTTGTTTAAATCCCCAACCGCCGAGGGACACTTACTAGAGATATGCAGCAATTCTCATTTTGAAAACAAAAGAAGATAAAGTCCTCTTGTTTACATAGAGAACTTCTGTCTAATTATGATTTATTTGAAAGATAATCATAATAATTAACTGAAGAGAAACAATTTTAAAAATCTGCCCATGAAAAAATAGATTTCAACTTATAAATATAGCTGAAATTCCGACCTACTTTGTAAATTCTCTTAATTAATAATCTTTACCTCCTCTCAAAAATTTGACATTTTTAACTAGAATTTACTTTTGTGAGAGGGACATATTCGGTAAGAATAAATA
>NZ_WBKM01000306.1 GCF_015714725.1 Nostoc sp. WHI | reverse complement strand
CTTCTGGGCTATTTTTGTTAGAAATGTGGTCTAGATCGATGGGTATAACCTGAGCATCAGCAGCGCCCAATTTTTTGAAGGCTTTAACGTAGTAGATCCCGTTATCTTTGTAATTACTGGCTTTACAGGGGTCGTTAGCATATTTATCATTGCTGGGGGAGTCAGATGCTGCTGTAATCACCCCAATTTTTGCCTTAGACGAACCCCCTGCCAGTTCAATCATTTTCTGGTAAATAGCTTGAGTGTGAACAAAGCTAGGGTCGCTCTTACCTGGGTCATTGTTACAACTTTGCAGAACTGGTTTCAACCCACCTCCGATAAGAACGAGGGATTTAGCCGAAGCGGGCAGGCTAGTGAACAGACTAAACCCTTGAAACATCAATACTAGAAGGGACAGAAGCAGAAACTTTCGGAGTTTTTTCATATCGCGTTCCTTGCTAAACTTTGAGCAATTTTTGTCTAACCGTCAGTGTTTCACGCAATCCATTGTCTCCTATTTAGTATACTACTGAAGTCTGATAACCTTCTAGTTGCAACATATCAATTACTGAATTAAGTAGAACATTTGCAAAAAACCAAACTATCTTAATAAAGATGAAGTAAACTAAAACCCTTTTCCCTCCAGCATAGTTGCCTTATCTTCGTGCCATTCGGTCAACACCTTGGTTATGGTAAAGGTCGAGAGTGTCAAAAATTGGTTGAATAAAATCCCCAAACTCCCCATCTGCAAAAACTTCTTTGTTATTATCAGGTTTACGAAGGGGGTTAGGGTTATATGCAGTAGGGAGTCGCATATAAACGTACGGGAGCAATGCGATTTTGTGAGGTCGGACAAAAAAAGTGCGATCGCTAAAAATTATATTCAAGTACGGAGTGATTTTATTTACAAATAAAATATTGATTCGCAGGAGAATTCATCTTGATGAGATATCTCAAAAAGATTGCTAGTAAGTCATTTGACGATTATTTCCCAAAATATCTGTAACAAGCCTTTGATATTTAGTATCAATTACAGCAACCAATAGCTAAAGATGAGAACGCAAGTATAAAATTAATCAAGCAGTTTGAGGTTTAATAAAGGAATTAAAGATAGAAATACAAAAATTATCCCAACTTCCAGC
>NZ_WBKM01000304.1 GCF_015714725.1 Nostoc sp. WHI | reverse complement strand
CAGTGAGCAATGCTTCCAAATCCTTCGGGATAAATCCCTGTAACCGCGATGTCAACTGTCTTGGTGACAATGGAACGAGTTACAGGGTGCAGATGCTCAAAGGTGTGAGTGCCTGATACTCTGCGTTTAATCTCAGTTGCCCAGCGTTCCGGGTTATGGTTGCTTAAACTAATTGAAAGTTTGACCCCATTGGGAATATTCAGAACTGCTAAGTCTGCAAGGATGCTTTCTAGTGCCAGTTCTGCTTTTTTGGCTTTATCTTCGTGCAACAGGGTGTGATCACTTTGTGCGATCGCCGCACTACCCCAAAAGAATTGAATATCTTTTAAGTCAAGCCGCGAACCTTCTACATAACGCACCCATGCCCCATCTTTTGAGCTGGTTTCGTGGTGCTTAATGTTGCGGTTGCGAACAAGTGAATATGCGGCTGGCATCATGATGGAAAAATCACCGATGATTGCCTTGCCATACCCTGCTCCTGCGTCTTTACCTCCTGTGAGGTCAGTTAGCCCTGATTTGGCTAACAAGTCTGCTTGGACTAGCCAATTTGGGGAATTGGTGTATGTGGTTGTCATGGTTAAAAATTTTTTGAAAGTCTTGAATTGCGAGGATTTGCCAGGATTTTTAGCTAAATATAGACAAATCCAGATATCCAGTTAGGGGTTAGCCTTAGATTCACTTTCTGACTTCTATTACCTTTGCTTGATGGCATTTTTTGGCTTGCTAATGCTATATTAAATGACAGGTGACGCACTTGTCAAGAAAAAACAAATATTTAGCTATACAATGACATGGGTTGATAATGGCAATAAGTGACAATAGGAGCTTATGCCATCCAACAAACCACGAGTGACACTTAGGTTAGATGATGATGAATTTAAATACCTAGAACAATGGGCTGCAAAAGAGTTTTTAACTGTGCCTCAGTTAACTAGAGTCATTGTTAAAAAAGCGATCGCCAAACAAATGGAAGAATTAAGTTAGTCTGATTAATTTCTATGACCGAAGTACCAGAACATTACAACAGACATCCACCACCTAGCGAACCTAGAGATAATCAAAAACACTTGTGTTCTCTGTTCAAAAAGCACAAGTCTTGTTAAGTTTGTTACAAGCAATCAGTACTAAAGTACCGAGTAAAAACAGTACTTTTCCAGAAAAAAACAGTCTCTAAGTTTGATGTCAAGCGTTCAATTGTTCTGTAAGATCAGGCAAGTAGAGAAATGAAACGTAAACAGGAGGTCAATATACAAAAGTATCAAAAGATAAATGGACAAAAGCGCCACTAATAAGTAAGTAGTGACGCTTTATCCAAGAGTTAGAACTCATATTTATTTACTGGAGCCGGAGAGGGGATCTCAAACAAACCAAAACAGTGGACTAAAGTGTAGGAAGCTTTTGTAACCCACTGACTGGCAAAATGAGATTAAATCCGTGCTGCCTACATTTTATTATATCTGTAGCTGTAGCAATTTCAATATGCTTCTGCTGGCGGATTTTGGCAAAAAAAGTCATCAAATTGTTATTTCAAGAGCCAAAATTTTGCTAAATCAAGCAAAATAGCGAATTTCATAGATATAAAGGTGTAGCAGCGCGATATCCCCCCTCCAATACTTAAACATCAAGTATTAGGGGAAAAATCTGTGATTACTACCAACTACACACTTCAACCAATTGAACTTCAAGGGCAGTACGAGATAGGATCTCGCCCAAAGACAGACAAACCGACAGAAGTTACTCCTCATCACCCTTGCCCCTACTGCGGTCAACCAGACTGGTGCTACTCAATAGGAGAATTGACAGTCTGGAACCGCGATCGCCAACCCGCTTCTGAGTGGGAGCAAACAGAAGAGAGCGATCGCTTTCATCAGCCTAACTATGCACTGGGTCAACCTAAAGAATCGCCAACTTATGTATTAAGCAATTGTCAAAAATTAAATAATGTTCAAGGAGGTATCGCGTAATGGTTGCACAATTCTCCAATCAGCAAGCACTCGCCTCCTTCGATATTCGCAATTTTGTAGACCAGTTAGAACCAGCCAGAGAGAAAAATAAATACATCTGCCCAGTTTGCGGTGGGCATAATTTATCCATTGTCCAAGAAACTGGGAAGTACAGCTGCTTTAACCAGTGTGAGTGCAAAGACATCCGGGAGGCGATTAAACCTTGGGCTGAAGTCTTAGCAGAAAGAGCAGGGGTTAATTATACAACTTCCCCAAAAGCGAAAATACCCAACCCCAAGAGAATCTTGCCCAAAAGTGCGCCAATTCCAGATGGTGAATTAGCACTGGTGATGTTGACCCAAGCGGCGACTGACATACCCCAAACTCAAAACATAACTTGCAAGCAACCATTGGGAATACCAGGGAATGCAACACAAACAATCTATCCTTACTCACAAAGCCAATGGGTAATTCGCTATGAATGGGCGGATTATATCAAAGAGAAGGGAAAAGATAAATCCTTCCGCCAATGGCACAGGCTTCCAGATGGCACTCCAGAGATGAGAAAAGGGGATGAACCTTGGAAAGCTTACCGCATTGATGAAGCGATCGCCGCTAGTAAATTGATGCAGGGAACCCCGGCACTACTCCAGCATGAAGGTGAGGGATGCGTAGAAGTTGGTCGCTCACATGGTCTTGCTGGGATTACGTTTCAGGGCAGTGGATGGGATAAGAAAACAATCACCCCAGAATATCAACTCCTGAAGGAATCAGGCATAGGATTAATTGTTTTTCTGCACGATGCTGACGACACTGGGCTAAAGAAACTCCAGACCTGCCAGGACTGTGCAGCCGAGGTTGGGATTGGATTTATTGGAATTAACCCTCACGACATCTGCCCCGATTTACCATATAAATCAAGTGACATCAAAGAAATCTTGGGGCAGATGGAAACACCAGAATTTATCCGCGCTCTTGAGCAGGAGATCCACGCGGCAGTAGCGCAGCGATCGCAACAAGCAGAGGTAGATGTCGTTGATGATGATGACCAAAATCCGGTTGTAGCCTTTACCCAGCAAGCTTTTCAAGCTCTCTACGGAGATAAGAACTGGATTTGTGCTGCTGATAAGCTTTACTACCACACTGGCAATCATTATAAACACTCCCCAGATTCCACAGAACGCAAAAGAATCTACGACTTTTGCAATTCCTTTGTGGTCGAGAACGAACAGGGTAAAAAGTCTTGTCCCTATGCTTCACCTAGTTCAGTCAAGAAGGTTTTGGAATGGGTAAAAATGGGGACAGAAATTGACCCAGAACTAATCAATCCTCCTGGCGTAAATTGCACTAATGGGATAGTCAGGGTTGAGTGGGAAGGCAGGGATTTTACAATAAGATTAGACCCGCATACGCCCCAGGACTACTTCATTTATGAACCATTAATTGAATACAATCCTAATGCTGACGATACATATTGTGAGCAACTTTTAGCTTGTTTAGACAAGCCACAGCAAGAAATATTTCTGAGAAATATTGCTGCATCCCTTGACCTGAAAACTGTTAGAAAATTTAGAGGCAGAGAGGTAAAAGCAATGTTTGCAATTGGTCTTGGTTCTAATGGTAAAGATGCTTTGCGCGAGTGTGTATCAACCATTTATGGGAAAAACGGATTAACTTCTGTTTCTTTGGGTGACTTTCAATCTTATGACGAAGGCAGAAAATTCGGACTAGCCCCACTTATATATAGTCGAGTTAACTGGGCTTCTGAAAACCCACAAACATCGAGGATTGATAGACTTCAAAGTTTAAAATTATTTGTCACTGGAGATACACTACATTGCGAACAGAAAGGGAAAGACCATATAGAATTCTCTTCTAACGCAATAGGTATTTTCAACTTAAACGAAACTCCCGCTTTTCAAGGCGTAATACAAGCAATCAAAGATAGAATTGCAATTCTAGAATTCAAGAAAACCTTTGTAGATAATCCTTCGCCAAATAACCTAAACGAGATAAAAGGCGACCCCCGATTTCGCTACGATCCAGAGTTTATTAGAACACATGTTGCCCCAGCATTCCTAAATAGAATGCTAAAAGCACTCAACAACCTTATAGAGTCAGGTATCAATTATGAATGCACAACCGACGCTTTCCACAACCTTCAGAGAGAGAATAATCATCTTTTTGACTTCATCTTAAGCGCAAATATAGGTTATGTGCCTGATGGGGAAATTACCGCACGGGCTTTATGGTCAATGCTGGAACAGCACTATATCCATAATGGAACGCTGACCATAGATGAGGGCAACCGCAGAACGTGGATCGACCAAGTTCGTCCCAGCGATAAAAACGTGAAGGGCATCAATCAAATAATCCCACGCATCTCTCAACTCTTCCCCAAGGCTGTCAAGGGAACTAGGTACTGCGACATTGCTAAAAGAAACATTCCAGTACTGAAGGGTATTGGCATTTTGTCAGTTACCCGCACCACAATAGACTCAACCCGCACCACTTCCGCACCACTTGCCGCACCAGAAACCTCGCAAAATCAGGACTTCCGCACCACCCGCACCACTTTTTCTTCTTTACAGGAAAATAACATTGAAGAGTCAGAGATGAAAATTGAATTGCTTTCTCCTCCAGTGAAAAAAGAAGAATATGCCACCTCAACTGGTGCGGGTAGTGCGGAACCCTTGCAGGATAAGGAAAACTGCTGCGGTGAGTCCTGCGTCACTGGTGCGTCAAAGCTAGAAAGTGGTGCGGAACCCTTACAGAGCATGGAAAACTCATGCGTCACTGGTGCGTCAGAGCTAGAAAGTGGTGCGGAACCCTTACAGAGCATGGAAAACTCATGCGTCACTGGTGCGTCAGAGCTAGAAAGTGGTGCGGGTGAATCCGAGTCGGTGCGATCTGACGAAGATTCCAAGGTTTTAGCTTCTGTTGCGATCGCTTGTATCTTGGAATCCCCTAATCCAAGTTGGGAGGTGGTTAAGGATATTTTGAGTGAAATGGAAATTCTTTCTTACTCGGAACTGCACGGGTTTTTGACCTTGGGTGAATTCGCGCAACTTTATATGCTAGTACCAGCCGCCGAGAGGGAGGTTCACTTTGGCTCATAAAAATGGGTGGTCACTGCCACCCGTTAGCTTACTGTTTTATAAATAAACTACTTAAGGGTATCCGCCGTTCGCTATATTTACCCCAACAAACGGAATTGTTTGTTGGGAACTCGGTTGAAGTGCGATCGCTTAGGGCATCACCGTGCCAGAACCAAGATTCAACATTAAATCTACAAAAATTTACCCCGTTTTTGACCCCTTGTTAAGAATTATTCCTAAAAGGCTAAAACGCCTATACCGTAATCCCTTCAGCCTTTGTAAATAAATCTTGTGAAAGATTACAATTGTGCTGTTTTGTGCGATTACACCGAAAATCGCCAAAATTCCCGATTTTCACCAATTCTCACCAATTAAACTCAATATATCCCAATCCTACAGAACGCAAATTCAAATTCATCGCTGATTTTTTTACCTCTTCAACATCTTCCAGTCACCAAATTCTCATTAGCTCAATAATTCCCAATAAATCCCAAAAGTCACCCGATTTATCCCCATATTTCCCAATGAGTTTTAAACACGCTTTAGAGGGTCTAAGCCTTGGAATCCATCTTTTTCTGACGCACAGTACGCCAAAAGGCGCGGAAAGTTTTT
>NZ_WBKM01000324.1 GCF_015714725.1 Nostoc sp. WHI | reverse complement strand
AAAGTAATTTTTCTGTTATTTGCGCTCAAATTGACCCTAATACCGTTGAATATCCCCAGAAGTGGACGAAGGAATTTCAGGCTTTTGGGACTCAATCAGTTAATCCTCAACAACTGTATATGATTGATAGTAGTGCGAAAATTCTACATCAGATTAAAGAGCGTCCTACTTTCTTATTTTCGACAGAATCAAATAAAAAACTTGGAGTCATGGGCTTGGCTGTTGACAACCAGAAAGCTGAGACTGTGACTAAATGGTTAACTGCTCAAAAAGTTGAATGGCAGCAAGTACCAATAGAAGATGTTATTAGGGAAACTAAAAAAGGTCTAGCGGTATTTAACTTGGTTGATAGCTCCATCCCTGCCAAAACTTTGGAGAACATGACCAAGAAATTCGGGGGAATTATTGAAACGGATAGTGACTATCAACAAAGAGTTAATTCCCTCGCCACACGACCGCAGTTTTTGAAACCACCAGAACAAACAGCGCAATCCCCGAAGGAGCAAAGCCGACATTCCACTTCACCCCAAGATGTTCAAAATGTCGCCCCTCCTGTCATCAAAGGCAAACCGATTCCGATGAACTACCCTTTAATGATGCATGGTGAGCCGAACCCACTACCAGTAAACACTTGTATTGATGCGATGAGAGGATATGGTCGAACTCATACCACCAGAGCTAAAGAGCCATACAAACAGTATGGATTTAAACAGGGTGATATAGCTCTGGCGACAGGCATTGATAAACAAGTCGCCTTTCGAGTTGGTAAGCAGTATCAAATCACACCTGATATGATTGCTGACCCCGTTTATCAACAGCAGTGGGCTAATATGGAAAAGCACTCACCCAAGGCATTACCAGAACTGTTCACCGAAAAAAAGCAGGTTTGGGGACTACATCTTGAACCCTTGGGGGATTATGTGGAGGGTTTTATAGTCCCGTTTCCTGAACCACAAAATAGAGCCGTACCCAATCAAGAAGTCCAACCTCAATCAGTCACTATTGATGACTTGAGAAATTGGTACAATGCCGCAGATAAGTTAGGGAAGTCGGAGAATTACAAAAAACGCATTGTAGAAGTGGCAAATGGGTTTAAAGCTGGTGAGCAATTATCAGCCGAAGCGTTGACAGTAATGAATAAAGATACATTTGAGCTTGAAGCCATAAGTCGGCTAAGTCAAATTGCTCAAAGGATTGGCATGGTCTGGGGTAAGTCTAATGAGAATGGCACTCAATTTCTTGGAAAGATTTATGACTTGGCTTTTAATATCCAGCAGAGGGATTTAACTATTTCGCAGAAAAATGGGGAGGTAATTTTAAACTTGCAATCTGGTCAGGTGCAGACTAATAAACTAACTCCACAGATATTGCAAACTTTTGAGGATGCTAATACTCAAATTGATAAAATATTAGCTAAATCTCAAACGGAACAAATAGACTTACAAAGATAGATTTATCCTAGAAGCTAAAATTGATGGTGCTTTATCGTTAGTTGGAATGAATACCCGCTTATTAAGCACAAGACTTACTAATTCTTGTGGACTTAAAAGCTTATTCTTTGATTTCAAGGCTCGTAATCAAGTACGAAGCAAATACAAAAGGTTTTAAAAAGGAATATAAATTTCTTCATTTTCCAACATCGTGGGGGGACTGAAGTTTGAAGGGGTATTTAAGTCTTGGACTAATTTATAGTTGTCTGGATGCCAACAAGTATCACTCAAGGAATTATTTAGCCACTCTTTTAGGTGACGAGAGCAATTTGGAATTATTCTCAATGAACTGCTTTTCTTCAATTGTCCATTCTCTGCCAATCGCGTCAGAGACAGCTTCCAAAATGGAGTCTTCTAATTGTTTTTGATTCATCTGGATGTATCGGTTCAAGAATTTTCACTTTCTTTTTCGCAAAGTGATCGCTCTTAAAGTGGCGCTTGAGCCATTGCACAGAAACTTGTTTGACATACATACTCCCCCGAATCCGCTATCGCTAAATTATAGATTACCCCGGCAGCGTTAATTGACCGCTTGAGGTATCTATTTCGCTTGTGACTGTATAGCTTAAACTTCAAGGTTAACATGAAGGCTATGATACCATTACAGATACCGTTGTCGAGTACCTTGAGAAACAATAGATTCACAGCTAATGGAATGGTGTAGAGTTTTTAGAATAGAGGCAGGAAACTAGAAAATACCATGACAAACACACCAAACCAACCAAGCCGATTAGAACTTATCGAAGCAATTTTAGTCAGAGTAGCGACACAGCAAGAGGTTAATACAGCCGCTATAGCTGGGCTAACTGCAAAATAGGAAGTAAATACTAATGCCCTTTCTGAACGGACTACAAAACTGGATAATCTTAGTGATAACGTAAATGAACTAACTGAAAATACTAATCGTGTCCTGTCCCGTAGTGCTATACTGGATGACGTTTTGCTGGAACTGCGTGATAGTCATGAACAGCACCAACAGAATTTTTTAGAGCATCAACGTACTACTAACGCAGCTTTGCACAGTTTAGAAGCTATTCTTTTACAGCTTTTAAGGATATTTCCTCAGCAATAAAAATTTCTATGTAATTTCTCTCTTGCACTAATCAAATGATTGTAGCTACAACCGAATAAATTATTATTTTGTTGTATGGTGCAAGCTCCTCCTAAAACTGTTTTTAATCCACAGGGTACAGAACACAATGATTCTATAGTTTCAGTAACTCCTCAATTGCCTTTTTTTATAGAAGTTAGGACAGATTCTTTAATAACATATCTTCAACTAATTTATAATTTTACCGATAGAAGCCTAGTTAATAATTGGTTAAAAGCTAGGCAAAAAACAGGCTTTTACTTTGAAATTAGTAAACATTTACATATAGGTTTTGCAGACCAGCGTGATGGGGCTGGAAGTAAATATTGGTGGTTTATTTATTATGATAGTGTGGAAAAAACAAGAGTAGTAAATAATATTAAAATTCAAGAACATCTTGTAAGTACCAGACTTGAAAAAAATAGAGTAATAGAAGACCTTTTATGGAATGGGTTAACATTTAAGTCAAAAACTGAAATAAAAATAGCCAAGGTTTTATCTAGTCAGAATCTTACATTTTTCAGTAATGTAAATGGGTTTATAGGATTAAACGGATTACCAATTAGTAATCAGGATAATAAAATGAGAGAAAAAACTGAAGTAGATTTTTTAGTGTTTTACAATCAAAAGTGTATGATTCTTGAAGTTGACGGAGTACACCATAGTCAAGAATTTCAAAGGAATTGGGATTGTAAGAAAGATAGAATATTTTTGCGGCAAGGTATTTCTACAGTTAGATTTTCAGCAGAACAATGCCATGAAAACGCCACAGCAGTAGTTAAAGAGTTTTTAGAGTTATTTAATTGACACCAAGAATTTTTGCTCTGATCAATACAGTAGTTGGAATTTCTGTCCTCTCTGTGCTGACATGAACGACCGTAAGCGATCGCTGATGAATTAGCTCTCACTGATGTAATGGCACAGGCTAATTCCCTTTCTTTACCGTTGCCAACTTCCTTTGATGGTTACAAATCAAAGTCAAGGCTGAATGTTTCTCCATCAGAATCTTCTTCTTCCTCCTCTGTAAATGGAGTTGAACTCCTTGAGGGGACTTTGTTATCTTCTGTATTAGTCGGCGTGAAAGCCACTTGTTGTGTCGGAAATGCACCCTTTCTGAAAGCAAAATAGCAATCAATAATAAAGTAAAGCGTCTCCAAGTAACTCTTGCCTAGTTGCTGTGATTCGGCAAATATCCGCTCTCGGTAGCTATCTTTGATCCGAACTTTTTCTGGAGTTAAGTCAAGTTTGTCTGCCATTGTTATAACTTAAGAGATGTAGATGCTGGATTCTTGCTGCTAATGGTTTTCGCCATTTCTAAAAGCCCAAAGACATTGGCTTCCACCGGGTTGTCGAGAATCTTGAAACCGTTCTTCTCTAACAATTTTTTAAATCCTGGTAAAAGGCAGCCTCCACCTATCGCCCAGATTTCATCCCCTTGGTGCTTGGCATCAAGTGTCAAATTCACTACTTTCTTCAAGTATTTTTCATACCAATCTTTTAAACTTGCACTGTATATATCTTTGATATCGATGTCACGGCTATACCGGGTATGCCCCATTTCTAGACAAAATCGGATCTTGGAGGCATCCCCGATTTTTCCTCCATTTAAATGTTTCATTTTTTGGGAAATATCATCGATGAGAACTTCTACACCGATAGGATAGGCGGTGTGAACTTCTCGTTGACCCCGGTTGTAACGAGAATACAGGGTTGTTCCATTGCCAAAGTCTAAAATGGTTAACTTTTTCGGCAGTTGATGCCCAAACAATGCACCCATTCCCTCTAACACAACTTTCAGCACTTCTACTTTCACGTCTGATTGTTTGCCTGCAAGTATCGGCTGATATTCTCCACTGAGTACTTTTTGTAATTCGTTAGCCAGACCAACATCATGTAAACTGACGACTAATTTTAAATGCCAAGCCTTACGGTGTGGTAGATGTGCTAACGCACCAAATAAAGTCAACAACGCATTATTGACTTTATTTTCATTATTATCGGTGTTTCTGTCAAAATAATTTCCTGTACGGTAAGCTGACTCTCCAACTGTGTAAGCACTGCCGTTAAAAACTACACGTCCTGGAACATCTTCCATCTCGGCATTGGTTATATAGCTGGGGACACGAACTACTTCAAAGCCATCGACTAAAAGTTTAAGGCTTCCATAACCGTTATCGAAACCCGCAGGAAAAATTTTTTGTAAGGTGTGAATGTTTGACATCTGCTCCAAGTAATACACTTTAATTTGTGAAAATTATCTGTTCAAGTGATCTGCAAGAGCAAGAGAAAGAAGAATAAAATAACTTCACCCTTATTTTCCCAACTCAAGAGCTTATCATAACCCCTTGGGGGCTAAATGGGGTATAAAATATCAATCAATCAAATATACCCTATATAACACCTATATAGGAGCTATGTGGGAGTCAAAATATCACAAAAGTCCTGAACTTTTGTTGGGGTATATATAGCCCCCATAAAGCCCCCATAAAGAATTTTTGAAATTTTTTCTATCAACGCAGCAGAAATTAATTTAGATCATCGTTGACTCTTTGATTTATACTTTACTGTCAATCTTTTGTTGAAAAGCAATTCAGTCTTGCTCTTTAACTTCTTGCTGACTATGTAACGAGTGCGTTACTACTTGCTTACAGGTTCAGCTTTTTCTACTGAATTATCATTCACACCCAAAGTCAATTCCAAAGGAGTTTTTTGGGGGTAAGCTTTTACTACTTGCCGATAAACATCATAATTAGTAGGTAGTGTCTGCTGAGTATTACCCACTCCATAGGTCAGTTTGTACTTTACATCTTTGACTAATTCAGGTTTGCCTGCCTCTTCTTGAGATTTTTTGCGTTGTTCAACTTCATCAACATTTGGCCGCGGCGGTAAAGTAGTCCACCATAACCCTCGGTCATCTGGCCCAACTACTGCTCCTGTCGGTTTCAATCCATTCCTATTCAAAATTGAAGTATTCGCAAAGGTTTCAATGCGTGGCTGTGGTTGACTAGTTAGATCATTGGCATACTTGACTTGCCAGGAGTAACTGGTGAGTGCTGTAGCTTCATACTGTTCAGCAGTAGTAGTGCTGCAACTAATTAGTGTCAGTGCCGTTATTATTGAGGGTAAAAATCTCAGCTTTTGCATTATCAGTTGTAAATATCTTTTACCAATCACTCTTGAAGAGGGAGTGTGCCATCATTGCTGCCAAGGTGAAGGTATCGCCGTAATCGAAAGCACCTGACCTGTTGTTAATCTAATCGCCGTCTGCTCACAATTAGGACATTGGACTTTCACCTGAATTAGTGAAGGATGGCCTTTGTATTCTCCCATCATAGGTTCCCCAGTGTACTCACAGATTATTCCCTGCTGACAGTGCCAACACTCGAATACCACGCGCCCCACTTGTTTATCGCAGTCCAAAAACTGGATATGTTGACAGCATTCTGGCGCTAACTCTTCTTCTTCATCGCTCTTTATCAATTGACCCTGTTGCTTGGGCTGTTGCGGTAATTTGGATTTTCTCTTGTCAGTAGAGGTACATTTGGCTTTACTTTTTTCTAAATGTTGCGGTTTTTCAGCAGCGTTTGTCTTTGACTTTAAAGGAGGTATCACCTCTGCTTGATCTGGCTGCTCAACTGACGGCCGATCATCACTGGGAGTCATGTCAGGCTGAGAGGTTGGCTGCTGTTTCTCTACTGGTTTATAAGCAACAAGGTCAAGCTTTGGGCTTTGGTCGTTGGGTTTTGACTGTTGTTTAGGTGGCTTGGGCGATCGCTCGGTAGACTTCATCAGAACTTTCTTTCCTGAACTTTGGAAAATGAATGTATTTTAACCGCCAATTTATTTCACTAAATCGCTCCTCATCACCAAAACGAAAGTATAGTTAGCTTTTTAGGTAACAAGCAATTTAGAGCATTAATTTTTCATTACTTTGGTGTAAAACTTGTGAAAATCTTTGCGGTCTACTTAAATTGTCATAGAATCAGTTCATTCTGTAACTAATATATATATGTTTTTTGATCAAAAATTGCATAGTACTAAGAAAATATGATTATCGCAGTTACTAATCAAAAGGGAGGAGTAGCCAAGACAACCTCTACTATCGCACTAAGTGGATTGCTGGCAGAAAGTTCCTCCTGCCTTGTAGTTGACTTTGATCCCCAAGGCAATTTAACCACAGGTCTAGGAATCAAGATTCAGCCAGGGCAGATGACTGCTTATGAAGTACTTACAGATCGTAAACAGAGCGCATTTGAAACTATTATTGACACCGAGTACGGAATCAAGCTGATTCCGGCTGACATATCTTTAGCATCTGGAGAAAAGCAAATTTTGACCTCGGCAGATAATAGCCGAATCTTGAGAAAGAAATTGAATCCTTTACGGCAAGAGTTTGCTCATATCCTCATTGATTGCCCACCTAGCTTAGGTATGTTGACTCTAAATGCACTAATGGCAGCAGATGCAGTCTTGATCCCCGTTCAATGTCAGTTCTTTGCTTTGGAAGGCTTACGACAATTATTGGAAACTATCGAAAGTCTTCGTGATGAAGACACTCACCCAAATTTGCAAATTTTAGGAGTCTTGCCTACAATGGCAGACCGTACACTCACGACCCAAGATGCTCTCAAAACTCTTAAAACTAAACTCCCTGGGGTCAAAATTTTTGAACCAGTTCCTAAGTCTGTTCAGTTTCCAGAGTCTAACTTGGCGCGTCAACCAATCCATCGATATACCACAGAAAGAAAATTGATTGAACCTTATCAAGAAATCGTCAGGGAAATGGCAGAACAGGAGTAATATGGCGAAGCGGCGCTTGTCAATGGCAGATGAAATGGAATTCCCGAATAAAACCAGACAATTCCTTGACTTAGTAGGAGTTACCAATAATCCTCAACTCCCGGAAAACGAATCTATTGAACAATCTTTATTAATAACTCAAATTCACCTAGCTGCTCATCAACCTCGGCGTTATTTTTCAACTCAAGGAATGGAAAGCCTAGTTGCTTCTATCCGTCAACATGGCATCTTGCAGCCACTGCTTGTCCGACCGTTAGAATCCGGTAATTATGAATTGATCGCTGGTGAACGTCGCTACCGTGCTGCTCAAACTCTTGGAATGGACCAAATTCCGGTTATTATCCGCCATCTCAATGACCAAGACGCTTTCCAAGTCGCCCTCCTCGAAAATTTGCAACGGGAAGATTTAAATCCGGTTGAGGAAACTGAAGCTATTTTGCAATTGTTATCTATCCGCTTGGAATGCTCTCAAGGAGAAGTTATTTCCCTACTCAATCATATTGCTAACCTCCAAAAGCAAAAAACAGAAACTACGAACAACGTTGTTCGTAACCAATGGGAAATGGTAGAAAAGATATTTTCAGTAATAGGTAGGGTGACTCCAGACAGTTTTCGTAGTCATCGCTTACCTTTACTAAATTTACCTAAAGATGTTCTAGAAATTTTGCGCCAAGGAAAACTAGAATATACCAAAGCCCGTATCATCGCTCAATTGAAAGACGAAGATCAGCGACATCAACTTCTAGTGAAAACTATTGAAGAAAATCTTTCAGTTAGAGATATCAAAAGTTACATTCAATCAGTTCAACCTCCTAAGTCTTCTCAGCCGAATATCCTGACTAATCGCATGAAGGAAGCCTATCAGCGAGTTAAGCAAGCTAAAGTCTGGGAAGATCCTAATAAAGCAAAAGTTTTAGAAAAGTTGTTAGGGCAAATTGAAGCTTTATTAGAGTAAAATTTACGGTTTTTTACAACATATTTCACTCTTAACAACCTTTGAGGCGTAGCTTGCATAGCTTGCGCTCTTAGTCATCGTATGGTGAAGCGAAGCAGCATTTTCGACTTTATCATCTACTATTACTGTAATCTCAAAATACTATAGTATATATGTACTGCAATCAACTGAATTCCAGTATTATAATGATGGGCGGCATCTGATGATAAGCAATGTCCACTCCTCCTAATCTTTCCCCTCAACAAATAAACGCCTTTCCTCAACAGGAAACAATCACCGGAGTCGTAGAACGTTTAACTTTTTACTCTGCTGAATCGGGTTACACAGTGGCAAGACTGACCCGCCCCCGTAGCACCGAACTCACAACAATTGTCGGCAGCTTTGCTAATATCCAGCCAGGGCAGACTCTACAGCTAATTGGTTTCTGGCGTGACCATCCACAATTTGGGCCACAGTTCCAAGTCATCAATTATCAAGAAACCAAACCAGCCACTCTCACTGGAATTGAGAAATATTTAGGCAGTGGACTCATAAAAGGTGTTGGGCCAGTAACAGCCAAACGCATCGTAGCTCACTTTGGACTTGAAACCCTCGATATTATCGAAAACCAGATCGAGCGATTAGTTGAAGTTCAGGGCATTGCTAAAAAGCGGATCACTCTCATTAAAAACGCTTGGTCAACTCAGAAAGCGATCAAAGAAGTGATGGTGTTTCTCCAGGGGCATGGCGTTTCTACCACTTATGCTGTGAAGATTTATAAGCAATATAAGGATGAAGCGATCGCTACAGTAACCCATAACCCCTACCAGCTAGCAGCCGATATCTATGGGATCGGTTTTCTGACTGCTGACAAGATTGCACGGAATATCGGAATTGCCCCTGACTCAGAATTTCGTTACCGTGCGGGGATTATCCACTGCCTAAGTGAAGCCGCCGAAGATGGTCATTGTTACCTACCACAGAGCCAACTGATTGAGTCGGTAATCAAACTGCTGACTACCGAATCTCACCAGCCCACAGAAGAAGCGGTCACGATCATTATTAAAGATATGGCTCTCGCGGACGACCTGATTAGAGAGTGGGATGAAGAGAAAACACTACTTTGCTACAAGCCGACTTACTTTCATACGGAACAGAATTTAGCTCAACTTATACGCCAACGCTTGGAAAAACCTGTTGGCACTGACATTGAGCGTGTGGATGATTGGATTGACCGCTTTACAGCCAGCCGTAAAATTCAGCTTTCACAACAGCAACGCCAAGCTGTAGAAACAGCAGCTTATTCCAAAATCATGATTTTGACTGGTGGGCCTGGCGTTGGAAAAACTTTCACTACCCACACCATAGTTAGTTTATGGAAAGCGATGGGTAAATCTATTGCTCTAGCTGCACCAACTGGACGGGCTGCTCAACGCTTGGGTGAAATGACTGGACTTGAAGCAAAGACTATTCATCGCTTGTTGGAATTTGACCCCCGGACAAGAGGATTTAAATGTGACAGTGAGAATCCTTTGCCCCATACAGCAATTATCGTTGATGAAGCATCGATGCTTGATTTGTTTCTGGCTTACTCCTTGGTTAAAGCAGTATTAGCTGGCGCTCTACTGTTGTTGGTAGGTGACATTGACCAGTTACCATCTGTGGGGCCAGGTCAAATACTCGCTGACCTGATCAATTCGGGGCGAGTTCCCGTGGTGCGGTTGACCCAGGTATTTCGCCAAGCCCAACAGAGCGCAATTATCACCGCCGCCCACCAAATTAATCGAGGAATCTATCCCACAATTGAGCCAATATCTGACAATTCCGTGTCTGATTGTCTGTGGCACGGCGGTGGACATCAGCCGGAGCATGGTGTACAAGCAATTTGCGAGGTGATTACTGACCTGATTCCCGGCCTGGGTTTTAATCCGGCGACTGATGTTCAGGTGCTTTGTCCCATGACACGGGGGGTAGTCGGTACTCGTAATCTCAATACAGTATTGCAGCAGTTGATTAATCCACCTACACTGTCCAAGGTGGAGATTAATAGAAGTGGGATGATACTGCGAGTTGGCGATCGGGTCATTCAACAAATGAATGATTACCA
>NZ_WBKM01000298.1 GCF_015714725.1 Nostoc sp. WHI | reverse complement strand
GCTCCCCCTGCCTCCCCTGCTCCCCTCGCCTGCACGCCACCTACCTGAATCAATGCCTTCACCCCAGCCAAGTTGGATTTTGGTAAATTCTGTAAACCACGTTTCACCCAGCGACGATTTACGCCAGTTAAGGGAGCTAAATCTGCGATCGTTCCCAGTGTAAATAGTGCTAGCATCGGCTGGATCAAGCCTTTAGTCTCCCCTAGCTGTTGTGCTAGAGACACCGCCAAAATGTAGGCAACACCAACACCAGCAACACCCCGATAAGGTGAGGATTCTGCTATTAGTTTGGGGTTGAGGATAGCGTTAGCTGGGGGTAATTTTTGGGGAATGTCGTGGTGATCGGTGATAATAACTGCAAGACCAAGTTCTCTAGCTCTAGCAACCGGTTCAAACGCAGAGATGCCATTATCTACAGTCAGAATTAGCCCTACACCTTCGCTGTGAAATTCTTCAACTATGCGTTTATTAATACCGTAGCCTTCGTGCATCCGGCTGGGAATAGCATAATCTACCTGTGCGCCTAAAGTGCGGAGACTACGTAAAAGTAGAGCAGTGCTGGTCATACCATCAGCATCGTAGTCACCACAAATAGCAATTTTAGTTTGAGAAGCGATCGCATTTTGCAACAACTCCAAACTAATTGCCAAATCTGGGAATTCTTCCAACGGCGAAGGCAAAACTAAAGACTCTGGATTTAAAAATGCTTGTGCCTGTTCTGCTGTTTCCATACCCCGATTAATCAACAACTGGCTGATGATGGGTGAGAGATTTGTCTCAACCGCCAGATTTTGGGCTAATTCTGGTTTTTGTGGATAAATTTGCCAGCGTTGATTAGGTAAGCGCCTGGGTTGTTTTGAGGGTTCAGTTAAAGGTCGGTCTAGCACAATAAAAGTTAGAAGTTTTTAGTTATGAGTGTTGAATTTAAAGTTGTTTCTTAACTCATAACTAATAACACTATTTGCTATCTGTTAAAACACGTTGATTCTACCATCATCCATAATATACAACGAGCGATCGCCAGGAGCGCGCCAAGTCGGACGCAGTTCTAGCCGCAATGTACCAAAGTTAGGTTTCGAGACAATTGCTTGTAGTGCCAGACCCTTTTCGCTCCAAAATATCAGAGATGTATTCGGCTCAGTACCCTCTATTTGTTCTAGGTTTAATTTTTGCCCTGGACTCAAGGATATTGCATCAGTCCCAGAAGGTTTTTGGATTTTTATCAGGTTGGGTGTACTATTTATAACTTCAACTCGGATGTGTCGCCCAGGTGTAAACTGAATTGGGCGAGAACCACACTTAGAGGCACAAGTTCCCGCTAAGGTACTACTAGGACTATTGATTGATGCAACTAGAATGGTAGCTGTAACTAAAGCAAATGACAGAGGCTTAAACATAATACACAGTATAAGTACTAGAATTAAATATTACTTGAATTTAATGCTATCAAGCCTCAGCATATTTTCCCGAATTAGAAAAGTAAATCCATTAACCGAAACGTCCACTGATATAATCCTCAGCTTCTTTGGTTTGAGGATTAAACTCGAATAATTTGCCACGACGTTTGCCATGCTCGTCAACTTCTGTATTGAAGAAAGCCGTGAAATATTTCGACGTGGAGTTATCTAATAGAAAATCCTCGACGCGTAGGTTTAATACTAGCTAACTCCACCTGAAAACTTACCTTATCACTCATTTCCCCGCTTCTGGCTTCCAAAGTCCAGTTACCGGGACGCAAATCCCAAAATAAAGAATTAGCTGATTGTGTATCTAGCTTTTCCCCATTCAGCCACCACTCTACAAACGCAGATTTATTTCCCGCTAACTTAAATTCGAGTTTTTGCTTCGCTTCTTCACCTGGATAGAGTAAGAATAAATCCCCCTGATGAGGAGATAAAATTCTCAAATTGTTAGAAGTAAAATTCGATTGCTGTTGTTTTGCTAGCCATTCATTATACTCTGATGGCAAATTGAATTGATTTTCACCTTCGTAATTACTTTTATCTTCTGGATAGAAATATTCTTGCACCACTGAGGTACAATCTGGTGTTGGTCGTAACCCCGAAATTGCACAAACAGGTAACTGCACTAAACCTTCTGGAGATGGAAAATCTGCTGGTTCTTGATGTTCGTGCAGGTGTAACATAATTCGATTCCATAAGGGTGCTGCACCTGTAACGCCTGAAACTTGTCGCATCGGTTCACCGTTGAAATTGCCTACCCAAGTAGCGACGGTATAATCTGTGGTGAAGCCAACAGTCCAAGTATCACGAAAATTGGAAGAAGTGCCAGTTTTAACAGCAGAAGGAAAGGGTAAATTTAATACAGAGTCTACACCAAATGCGGTTGCACGAGCATGGCTGTCACTTAGTATATTAGTTATTAATTGCCATATCGTCGTTGAATTTTGGATTTTAGATTTTGGATTTTGGATTGGAGAATTGGAAAATGTGCTTAATAGCGGTGTGGCTTCTCCAAGTCGTGCTATAGTAACGTAAGCCCTAGCTAATTCCCATAAACTGACTTCGCCACTACCCAACGTCAAACCCAAACCATAATGTTCTGGGGTTTGATTGAGGTGTTCAAATCCCAATTGATGTAGACGTTTTAGGAAAGTCTCTACACCTACCTTTTCTAGCACCCGAACTGCGGGTACATTCAAAGAATTTGCTAAAGCGATTCGCACCCGCACCGGGCCAAGAAAACTTTCAGTATAATCTGTTGGGCTGTAGAGTTTCGCGCCGGGAATTGCATAATGGGCAGGTACATCTGCCAAAATGGTATTTGGGCGAATTATACCTTTTTCTAAAGCTAATTCATACACAAAAGGCTTGAGAGTCGATCCTGGTTGACGTAGCGCTTGCACTCCATCATTGCGTCCTAGTTCTGCTTGATTAAAGTAATCAGGTGAACCGACATAAGCCAAAACTTCACCAGTGTGGTTGTGAATCACCAACGCAGCTGCATCATGGACGTTGTTGGCGCTGAGAGAAGAAATTACCTGCTGCACCTGTGCTTCGACAAACTGCTGTAAAGGGCGATTTATAGTGGTGCGGATAACGGATTGATTCCCCCAACCCCCCTCAAAAAGTGGGGCTTGATTGGGGATTTGATTGGCTAACCAAAATAAAAAGTGTGGTGCGGCGATAATTCCCCGTTGGCGAGATTGAAACACAACTTTTTCGGTGTGTGTTCGTGCTGCGTTCGTCGGAGACGTTGGCGTAGCCATCGCTCCACTAATATTACTTTCCTGTACCATACGATTGAGGACGTATTTTTGTCGCTGCTTCAGCCGTTCCCAATGCTGGTAAGGGTTAAAGTATGTGGGATTATTAGGAATAGCAGCCAATAAACTAGCTTGGGCAAGATTCAATTCACTAGCTGGGATAGAAAAATAAGTCTGCGCGGCTGCTTCCACACCATATATATTTCCTCCCATTGGTAGCCGATTGATATATGCAGCCAGGATTTCGTCTTTATTCATCCCTGCTGCTAACCGCCAAGATAGCCAAATTTCTTGCATTTTACCAGAGAAACTGCGCGGGACAGGATCTAACATCCGCGCCAACTGCATAGTAATAGTGGAAGCGCCGGAAACAATTCGTTTCGCGTGGATGGCTTCTTTGCTAGCGCGGATAACAGCTTTCATATCCAACGCCCCGTGATGGTAAAAGCTACCATCTTCGGCGGCTAAAATGGCATGGATAAACTGGGGCGAAACTTGATTTAGTGGTACTACTGATGTATGCTCTTGGTCACGAGTGAGCAATGTTCCTAATGGTAAACCATTGCGATCGCTAAATTGCATTGCCAACTGATTTTGGGCAATATCTGCGGCACGAATAGGTGCAAAATAAGGTAGTAGGCGTACAACCAGACAGATTAGCAGCCCAGCTAGGATAATTTTACTGGTGTGGTTAATTTTGAGTAGCGATCGTGAAATTAGTTTCATCATAGTTAAGAATTGTAGTCATTTTTTTGACAATAGCAAAAGATTAGTTATCTATGTAAATAAATGGCATTACTGAACACGAGTATGAATAATCTCCAATTCTTAAACTCAATCTTTCTCTCTGCGCCTCTGCGCCTCTGCGTGAGCTTTTCATTCAGTCAAATTTAGGTATAAATATAGTGATTTTGCATCTGTGAACATCAATATTTATATTTCACGCAGAGACGCAGAGACGCGGAGAAGAAATATTAGAGATATATTTGGTGTTCCTCATTAATTTGAAAATTTATGGTTTTAAATTTCTAAAAATATGATTATAAAATTTTTAATCCGGTTTCTTTTTGTCTTTACATTTATAGTAGGAATGGCGGGGTGTAATTTTTTTGGTATCAATTCAGGTAAAGAACGACTACCAGCAGTTTCCTCACTCACGCCGCCGAAATTACCAGACTGGATTGAACAAATTAGCCCCATTGGGGATGCAAAATCTCTTAACCAAATCCGCATCCGTTTTAAAGAAGCTTTAATACCAGTTGAAAGTCTTGATAGTCCAGAACAGCAAAAATTATTAGACAAATTTGCACTGTCCCCGCCTTTACCTGGTCAATTTCGCTTTTTGACACCGCGCATGGTAGGATTTCAAGCTGATAAAGCTTTGCCAATAGCGACAAGATTTCAAGTCACTCTCAAAGCAGGTTTAGCCGATTTAAAAAATCATCGCCTAGACAAAGATTTACCTTGGACTTTCAATACCGAATCTATCAACCTGACTAATCTACCCGGTGTAAATCCTGTTGAGAAGGCTGATGTTGAACCAATTGATTTACAACAGAAGTTACAATTTACTTCCAATGTAGAATTGGATTTGCCTTCTGTACAAGAACATTTACAGTTAATTCCCGAAGGACAAAGTAAAGTTACAGGTTTTAAAGTCGAATTAAACAAAGAAGAAAAGCCATTAAAAAATGAAGAAGACCCTTTAGAAAAATTTGACCCTTCAGCACGGAATTGGATTTATAATCTTATCCCCCAGCAAAATCTCGAAAAAGCAACCCGTTATCGCCTGGTATTTTCTCCCGGAATCCGTCCTGCTTATGGCAATCTACCTACAGAGAAAGAATTTGCTACTAAGTTAGCAACTTATTCGCCTTTGGCATTTCAGAAAATTAACTTTTATGGACAGCCAGATGCAGGGGGAACTTTTGGAAGATTTCTTAAAGGCAGTCCGCAGCTAGAATTTAATAATATCTTAGTGCCAGATTCAGCTAAAGAAAATATTACCATTAATCCAGCACCAAAAGCAATTTCGAGAATTATACAAATCAATGATGAAGATAAAATTGTCAGTATCAATCCTTATGCGCTAGAACCTGCCAAGACTTATACAATTACTATTGGCGCTAATCTCAAAGATAAGTTTGGACAAACTTTGGGTAAACCTGTCACATTTAAATATGATACTGGAGATTTAGCTGGGGATATCTGGGTACCATCAGATTTGAATATTTTCCCTACAGGTAAAAATTTACAGCTAAATATTAGTGTAGGAAATCTGCCAGAATCTAAATATAAAGCAGCTTATCGAGTAGTTAAACCGACAGATTTAGTTTATTTTAATTATGGTAATGATTTATTACCAAAACCTTCTGATTGGCAAAGCTTTAAGGTATCAGGTAAAAAAAATCAAACAGTTGACGTTGCTGTTCCTCTCCGAGAAAAAATAAGCGCTGCTACGGGAATGTTAGCTTACGGAGTGCAAGCCCGTACTAATAAATATCAGGAGAATGGTAAGGAACTGTGGCGAGAACCTACAACTTATGGCTTAGTGGAATTGACGAATTTGGGCGTATTTACTCAGTGGTTTCCTGAGTCAGGCTTAATTCGTGTTAATCATCTTGCAGATGGTTCACCAGTTAAAGCGGCTGCTGTTGAAATTTATCAATCAAAATTAGAGGCAAAATCTCGCCCGGAACCTGTACCTTGTGCAACGGGTAAAACTGATGAAAATGGAACCTTTAGAATTGTTCGTGAAGGACTACAACAATGTTATTCTGGGAATCAAAGCTCTAGTAAATCACCACAATTATTAGTAATTGCCCGTGAAAATCAAGATTGGGCATTTACTAGAACAGAAGAATATAGCGGTGTTTATGGCTATGGTATTGATGCAGGTTGGCAAAATGGTAAGCCAGAATCACGCGGGGTAATTTTTTCAGACAGACAGTTGTATCAACCAGGAGAAAAAGCTTGGTTTACTGGGTTTGCTGACTATTTACAAAATGGTGCAATCCAGCAAGATAAAAATGCTGTCTACCAATTAACTTTGGTAAATCCTGATGGAAAAAAGACCAACTTAGGTACGCAAACTACAAACGAATTTGGCACCTTTTCTCTGGAATTACCAATCACAACTACTCAGCGCTTAGGCTACCATACAATCCAGGCTAAGGGAAAGAATGGGCAAGAAATTTCTGGAGAATTTCGAGTAGCTGAGTTTAAGCCACCCAATTTTAAAGTCGAACTCAACTTAGATAAAGAATTTGCTCTCATTAACGAGAAAGTTGATATTAATGCTACAAGTAATTATTTATTTGGTGCGCCTGTAGAAGGTGGAGAAGCAAAATACTTTATTACTCGCCAGCAATCTAATTTTATTCCTAAAGGCTGGGACGAATTCGCTTTTGGTAGACAATGGTTATGGCCAGAGGAAACCCCTACTATATCTAGTGATGTGTTGCAAACTAATGCCCAGCTAGATGCTAATGGTAAAAGTAGTCAAACTGTGAATGTGGCTAATGATTTACCATATCCCATGACTTATCGGGTAGATGTGCAAGTTGCAGATGTTTCTAATTTATCTGTAGCGAATTCAAAAACTTTTACAGCTTTACCAAGTAATCGCCTCATCGGGTTAAAAAGCAATTTTATCGCTGATGCTGGTAAGGCTTTTCCTGTTGAAGTGATTGTTACTGATCCTACAGGAAAACCGATAACAGGTCAACGGGTGCGCCTGGAATTACAACAGATAAAATATAGTAGCGTCACCCAGTTGGTGGAAGGTAGCCGAACACCAAAAAATCAAGTTGAATATAAAACAGTCGGACAAACAGAAGTTACATCTGGTAGTAATCCGCAATCGGTAAATTTGACAGCGCCGGAATCTAGTTCATATCGGATTAGAGTTAATTTTAGTGATGCGAAAAGCGAATTAAGTGCTACAGATTTACAAATTTGGGCAACTGGAGTAAATTCAGTATTTTGGGGTTCTAAAGAACAAGATGTCTTAGAAGTTAAATTAGATAAAAAAGAGTTTAAACCTGGTGAAACCGCTACTGCACTAATTCAATCTCCCTATCCAGATGCAGAATTGTATTTTGCTGTGATTAAAGACAAACCCCTTTATCAGCAGATTATCAAAGTTCAGGGAGGCGCACCACAAATTCAATTTCAAGTCACGCCAGAAATGCTGCCAAATGCAGCCATCGAAGCTGTATTAGTAAGGCAAGGAAAACCCATAAACCAAGTGGAAGCGGGAAGTTTAGATAACTTGGTGAAGATTGGTTTTACACCTTTTAAAGTCAACTTAGAAGATAAGTATTTAAAACTGCAAGTTAAACCAGCGCAAGCATCATTAGAACCTGGTGCAGAGGAAACAGTACAACTAGAATTGAGGGATAATCAAGGAAACCCCACCCAAGGACAGTTTACAGTTATGGTGGTAAATGAAGCGGTGTTACAACTTTCTGGTTATCGTCCACCGAATTTAGTAGATACAGTTTATGCAGAACAGCTAATATCTACTCGCTTTAGCGATAATCGACCTGATGTAACATTACAACCACAAGATGTAGCTAAACCCAAAGGTTGGGGTTATGGCGGTGGTTTCTCAACTGGTGCAGCAAATACTCGCACTCGCACCGATTTTCAAGCTTTAGCTTACTACAACGGTTCTGTCCTCACCGATGCAAATGGTAATGCACAGATAACCTTTAAATTACCGGATGATTTAACTACATGGCGGGTGATGGCTGTGGCCACCGATGGAAATCTGCGTTTCGGTAATGGGGATGCGACGTTTATCAGCACAAAGCCACTGCTAACTAATGCCATCTTGCCACAATTTGCCCGTTCAGGCGATCGCATCCTCGCTGGTTTATCTGTAACAAACAACACCGGAAATACAGGAAATCTCTTAATAAATGGCGAACTTAGCGGTACTGTAAAGTTTGCCGATAAAAACCCCACAACTACTTCTTTGCAAACCAAAGCTGAATCTGCAACTCACGCTTATCGCTTTCCAATGGTGGCGGATAGTGTGGGAGTTAGTAAAGTTCGCTTTACCACTCAGCTAAATACAGCCGCAGATGCTTTTGAAGTACCTTTGGAAATTAAGCCAATTGAAATTACAGAACAAGTCGTTGAAACTGGTGTCACTGAAAAACAAGTGAAAATTCCCCTGAATGTTGATAAAAATACCTTCCCTGATGCGGGAGGTTTAGATATTCAGTTGGCGAGTACTTTGATAACGGAAATAAAAGCACCAGCAAAGCAGGTTTTAGAAGATAATGATTTGCCGTTTACAGAACCTGCTGCAAGTCAATTAATAATTGCGGCTAATCTGCAAACTATTGCCCAAAAATATGGTCAGACATTTGCAGAATTTAATCCCAGCCAACAGGCAAGTAAAGCAATTGAAAAATTACAAAAACTTCAAATAGCAGATGGTGGTTTTGCTGCTTTCCCTGGACAAGAAAAATCTGACCCTTGGGTTTCTTCATACACAGGTGAATCTTTGGCTAAAGCCAGTCAGGTATTCCCTAATTTAGTCGATTCTGCAATGCTGTCTCGCCTGAAAGCTTATTTGCAAAAAGTTCTGGCGAACCCTGGAGAATATGATTTTTGCAAACAGCAACTATGTAAAAGACAACTGCAACTTAATGCTTTAATCGCACTTGCACAAATTGGGGAAAAACGCAATACTTTTCTTGCAGATATTTATGGGCAACGCAATAACTTTGATTTAGTAACTCAAATAAAACTAGCGCGATACTTATCTCAATTCCCAGAATGGCAAGACGAATCTCAACAATTAGTGAACAAATTACAACAGAATATCTATGAAACTGGTCGCACAGCAGTTGTAAGTTTACCAGATAGTTGGGGATGGATGAGTTCATCTACCGCGACGCAAGCGGAAGCTTTACGATTATTTATTGCCAAGCAGAGTAAACCCGAAGTTATAGATAAGTTATTCCAAAGTCTTCTCGCATTACGACGGAATGGCACATGGCAAACTAACTATAATAATGCCCAAGCGTTAACAGCTTTGGTAGAATATAGCCAACTGCAACCCACGCCGCCTAATTTTGTTGCCACAGTGCAATTAGCTGGTAATAAGTTAGGAGAAAATCGCTTTGAAGGCTATCAAAATCCTAGTTTACAGCTAAATGTGCCGATGAATAAATTACCTCGTGGTCGTAATGATTTAACATTGCAAAAATCAGGTAATGGCACTTTACACTATTTAGTTGCTTATAATTACCGTCTGCAAGGAAATCAATCAGGCAGATTTAACGGCTTACGCATAACACGAGAAATTAGTCAAGTAAATAAAGAGAAAGTTTTGCAAAAAACAGGTCTTTACGCTTTCGATAAACCCTTGACTTTAGCCTCTGGACAGGTGTTTGATATTGGTTTAGAAATCATCGCTGATCATCCTGTGGATCATGTGGTGATTAAAGATCCGCTACCATCAGGTTTTGAGGCGGTAGATGCAAGTTTTCAAACTACCACAGCTGCATTACAAGCAAAAGCTGATAACTGGGAACTTGGGTTTAAGAATGTGTACCGCGATCGCATTATCGCCTATGCCGACCACCTGGAACCAGGAGTTTATAGCTTGCATTACTTAGTCCGTTCTGTGACTCCTGGGACATTTTCTTGGCCTGGTGCCCAAGTTCACCTGCAATATGCACCAGAAGAATTTGGGCGTACTGCTGAGTCTACACTGATATTAGAGGAGCACTCCTGATGATTTATAGCTTAGTTGTCTGCTCCTCTGTAGAATAGAAATGAATCATAAAAGCAAGCTTTAGCTTTCAGGAGAAGCTTTGCTATGACTGTAAACATTAATATTCAAGAAGCAAAAGTTGCTTTTTCTGAACTTTTGAATCGGGTGAGTCGGGGCGAAGAAATTACCATTACTCAAGACGGAGTAGCAATTGCCCGTTTAGTACCTGTTAATCAAAATCCTGTCAAGCGAATACCAGGAAGTGCTAAAGGATTAATCACAATTTCTCCAGATTTTGATGCTCCTTTACCTGATGATATACTAGCTAGTTTTGAAGGATGAGATTACTTTTTGACACCCATACTTTTCTTTGGTGGATTACTGATAATTCTCGTTTATCATCTATGGTTAAGGCAACTATTAGCGATCGCAACAATGATTTATTTTTCAGTGCAGCTAGTGCTTGGGAAATAGCCACGAAAGCCCAGCTAGGTAAGTTACTTTTGCCAAAAAATCCAGAGCAGTTTATTTCTGAGCAATTGTTGATTAATTCTATTGAAGGCTTACCAATACATATAAGTCACGCTGTTAGAGTTTATCATCTCCCAATTCATCATAAAGATCCATTTGACCGCATACTGGTTGCCCAAAGCCAACTCGAAAATCTATCCATTATGACTTTAGATCCTTTAATTTCCCAGTACGATGTAAATGTTATTTGGTAGGTAATGCAGTATTTTTTTATGAAGCGATGCCTACGCAATAATATAACATCAACAAAAAAGCGATCGCTCTTTTCTTATGAATTATTGCAAGATATAAATATTCAGTCTTAAACAGTATCACAACTTGATACCCCATCGGCTTCTCTAATGACTGCAACTGATGAGGAATTTTTATCATCTGTTATCACGACCATTCCCCCACTGGGGACCGTGAATGACAGTTCCACTGGGCATAGTGGTGTTCCAAATCAAATTCATGCCTCGGCGAATCAAGCCGTCATCGGTATGAGCGCCTCTGAAATCAGCTTCGATGAGAACAGCATCTTCGAGACTTCCCATTTGAACTTCCCAGAAATGACCAAATATGGCATTCATTTGACTCAAAATGCTGCCCCGCAAGTCGGCTTTATCGAAGGAACTGTGCGTCACATTAGCAGCAAACAAATTAGCATCCCGGATAGTCGCGTCTTCCAAACAACAACTTTGCAAGAAAATACCGCCCAAATCGGCTCCAGTCAAATCGGCTCCAATCAGATAGACATTACGCAAATCAGCCCCTCGCAGGTTGATATCTCGCAAAACCACACCATCAAGATCGAGTCCACTATGTTTGGAGCGGCGAAATCCATAGAGTCCATAATGAGCCAATTTGATTCCAGCAAAGTTACGTTCCCCATCAGCGTAACGCTCCAGCAATTCTTCAGCAGTAATTTCCCAAACCATTATTTACCTCCCGCATTAACTAAAAAAGCGATCGCATTATCGCCTATGCCGACCACCTGGAACCAGGAGTTTATAGTCTGCATTCCTTAGTCCGTTCTGTTACTCCTGGAACATTTTCTTGGCCTGGTGCGGAGGTTCACTTGCAATATGCACCAGAAGAATTTGGGCGTACTGCTGAGTCTACATTAATACTGGAGGATGGGAAGTAATTATTTATGCCATTTTTAGCTACAACAAATCTAAAAATCTTTCCAAGTCTATACGAGCCTGCTTTAAAATCTTAGCTAGGGTGGAACGCTTAACTGGGCGATGAGCTGGAACAGTCAATTTCAGGACTTCATCCGGGATGCTTTTTTCCAATCTAATGTGACTACCTCGCTGGCGTACAACTATCCATCCATCCCGTTCTAAAGCAGCGATAATCTGAGTGTAGGGTAAATTGGGAACTTTGCTCACAGTACCAATTCCCTGACAATTACGCCTTCTTGAGTAATCAATTCATCTTCCAATGGCTCAAGGTAAAGTTCTATTGCTTCTTGAATATTCTCTAATGCTTCTTCCACAGTTTCTCCTTCACTGATACAGCCAGGAAGTGAGGGAACATGGACGGTGTATCCGCCTTCGTCACTGGGTTCTAATACAACTTTAAGTTTCATAACTTGACAATGAACCTACTTTTCTATTTTTAATGATTTTTGGCATCGCATTGTAATTGAAGTGCGAAGATTTAAAAGGGGCGATGCCTAGTTTGGGCTACGCCGACCACCTGGAATCAGGAGTTTATAGCCTGCATTACTTAGTCCGTTCTGTTTAACTATTTCTGATAAAATTGATATAGTTTTGTGGCAGTGTCTAAATCCCGTTACAAATCTTAATTACAAATTACGTTAGCGTAGGTTAGCGAGTTAGACGCTCCTACGTGGCTAACGCAATGCTTACGAGCGTCATTACTAATTACGAATTATTTTAATATGCTTGTCAAGTTAACCCTTGCGGAACAAAGAACAGTCTTACACAACGTTAGCTGGGAAACCTTTGAAGCCTTGCTGATAGATACAGGTGAGCATAGAGGTTCTCGGTTTGCTTACGACTGCGGTATTTTAGAAATTATGACCCCACTTTTTGAACACGAAAATCCTAAAATTCAGTTTGACCGATTTATATTCGCTTTAGCTGAAGAAGTGGGAGTAGAAATTAAAAGTGCTGGTTCTACAACACTGAAGCGACGATTAGCACTCCGAGGTATAGAACCAGATAACTGCTATTATATACAAAATGAATTGAAAGTCAGAGGTAGGGTAACGCTAAATTTAGAAACAGATCCGCCCCCTGACTTAGCAATTGACATTGACATTACCAGCAGTTCAGTTAACAAATTAGGGATTTATTCAGCGTTGGGTGTAACTGAACTTTGGAGATATGATGGGCAAGATTTAAAATTTTATCAGTTGATAGAAGGGCAATATGTAGAGTGTAAGTTTAGTATTGCCTTTCCTATAGTTTCAGTGAGTGAGATAAGTAGATTTATTGAGCAGAGTAAAAGTACTGGGGAAATTGCTTTGCTCAAATCATTTCGCGCTTGGGTGCGGGAGAAATTAGAGTAGTTAATCAGGTAATTTGTACTGTAGATAATTGTCCGCATTGCAAACTAAGATAGGTATGGAAATTACTACAACTTATAGCACTTAAAGCTATTACACCTATGTAGCAATTGCCCGTTTAGTACCTGTTAATCAAAATCTTCCCAAGCGAATACCAGGAAGTGCTAAGGGATTAATCACAATTTCTCCAGATTTTGATGCTCCTTTACCTGATGATATATTGGCTAGTTTTGAAGGATGAGATTAATTTTTGACACTCATACTTTTCTTTGGTGGATCACTGATAATTCTCGTTTATCATCTCTGGTTATGGCAACTATTAGCGATCGCAACAATGAGTTATTTTTCAGTGCAGCTAGTGCTTGGGAAATAGCCACGAAAGCCCAGCTAGGTAAGTTACTTTTGCTAAAAAATCCAGAGCGCAAACCACAGTTAATGGTCAACCAATAACAATTGGTTATTTTGATAGCCCAGAAGAAGCTTATCCACTTGTACTGTTAGCCATACGGGAGGGTAGAAAGCCTGGGTAACATTCCTTTCGGCGTTTATTGCGTTGTTCGATGAGTTTTTCTAAGCCTTTGAGACGGTCTTGCAAGCCTCTCAGAACACCAATAGCTCGCATATCTTGAAAACTATTCACGCCGAAATCTGTAAATGCCTTTGGATCGAGCTTGGTGCCAATCCCTGCCATGAGGTTGGCCTGAGTAAAGGTTGCCTCAACACCAGGTAGGAAACTAGTTAGGCTATTCTCGTCCCGGATGATTCCTTTGATCGTCGGAATAGGCTGGTAGATTGCTCCGGGCATATTAGGAATAAAAGCCATGTATTGGTATTGAATCCAAGCAATAGCTGAGTGTTGTGGGCCAGCAGTAAAAATAATTTGTGTCAAAATATCAATCAACTGATCACGGTTGGTCAGATGGCGCGGTAGGGAAACCACACCAAAACCTTGCTCACTAATGGGTCTTTGTAAAGCTTGTATCCAATTTTGCAGTTCAAAATCCTCACGGATATCTCGGTTGGATTTATAGTAAATTCCTACATATTGACTAACATATTCTTCCAAAGCTTTCCAGACTAGCAACCCGTCATCACGATAGGGAAAATCTCGCAGTCCAGAACGGTCATCGACACCACGCTGGCGTAAATTAGTCGGAAGAGCAAAGTTGCTGAAGTTGTTAAAAACTTCAGTAACACCTTGATTTGTAAGGTTGCGTGAGCTTTCAAGAGTGCCTCCTAAAATGATATCTACGAATCCTCCAGGATTGATCAGTACCTGATCCCCAAGGGCATTGATTGCCATTGTGGACTCAAAATGGGGTTTTAGTAGCACATTCACGGGATGACGAGCCGCTAGTTCACGAACAGTAGCCAGTGCAATTGGTTCTAAAACAAGATGGGTCTGCCCTAAGTGACGCACTAACTCATGGACATAAAAATCAGCCATCTGAGTGATCAGTTTAGCTAAAGTCCAGTCAACTCCATCCATTGGTGTACAAAGCAGACTTATTCCGGGAACTTGTCCTAGTTGGATGGCAATAGGGATTAAGCGCGAATCCCTATTGCCATCAGCATAATAGAGTGTAATTGGGGCAGTGAGAAATCGATTCTCTTTCGGAATAACGCTATCACTATCGAGTAACGCATAATCGGTGACAAACAAATTGCCATTTTGAGTGGCACTTTTGAGAGTTTCCCTAATGTGCCTTCTTCTGTGTACATATCTCAGCACAGTTTGAAAAATCTCATCCGTTATTCCGAGTTTTTGAGTCAGGCTATAATTGAGCGCCAAGACATTGGTTAGCTCCATTGGGTTGGGGCCAGAAAGCCTCTGTTGCGCGAATGTAGCATCGCTTCGGAAGGTCTTGGCGACATCTGGTAAAGGCAAAACAGGAAAAATCGCAGCGTAGTCTTCTAGCTTGAGAAACGACTGAGGATTCTGGAAAAACGCCTGTTGATTCGCTCCCACTTTCCTTGCCAAAATTACCCGATTATTGTTATACCCCTCAGAAAAAACCTCTTGGGCAGGTAAAGTTGCTACACGGACAGAAGTCGGTAGCCGCAATGCGATTTGATATTCTTGACGTGTTTGTTCTAGCTGCTGTTGACGCTTTTGCTGGGTTGTCAGTGGATCATGTTGCGGTAAAGTTGGGATGTGCGGATTGGCAGGAGGACTTGGCTTTGAAGGGTGAGTTTCGCCTCTCACCAAGTTTTCCAAGCCAGGGGTACAGACTAGACCTAATAGACCTAGCATAGTCCGGCGCGATAGGACGTATTGCTCTATTAATTGTTGGTGTCGTTGCTGTCGAGTCGGTAAGCGCATCACATTATCCTCCCCCAAAAACCATGCTTTTCACCAATGAAAATCATACTGTCTTTGTCAAACTTTGTGTAAAACATGATACTTATCTTTAAATTAATAAATTCGATTACTACGCACGTGAGTGATATCAACTGGAAGATCCAACAAAAAACTTTATAGAATACCTGATCTGTTAGAACAAACTTAACGGGAAATTTCGGTGATGCTATTGGAGAAATAGCAAAGCCATTGTCCATGAAGAAACTGCTCAAACGTATCTTGGCGCTCATCCGGCAAATTTTTCAGCAGTTCTTATCCACTGATAAACCAATTTCTCCTGCTTCTGATCACCCGCCAGAGATTCCTATTCCTCCCATTGCTACTTTCGTCCCTCAGTGGGAGAACGGGTTAGTGTTAGTTTGTTCACAGTGTACAGTAGAGCAATTCTCTGGGAGTTCTTACCGAATTAATAGAGGTATAACAGCCTCAGAAGAGTTGCAGAACTGGCTGAAATCTCGCCTAAAATTTGATGGATTGTGGGGTAAATATCGGGTTGTCAGCACCAGTTGTTTGGGAGTTTGCCCACAGGAGCGCGTTGTTGTTGTTCTGCGTCATGATGCAATTGGACAACAGTGCTTTATTGTCTCTCCTCAAGGCGATCGCGAAATTCTCTACTCTTATATCAAACAGATTTTTCAGCTTTAGAATATTTAGGAGAAACATTGAGCATACGCCTGACTTCCTGGAGCATTGGATAAACAATGGCTTCAGAGCGAGCCTTTTCTGAACCGACAGCGATCGCCCAAGGTAAATCTTCGAGTTCACTCGCCAATCTGGGGCTAGGAGAAATAAATTCAATCTCTGGGAAGAACCGAGAATCTTCAACGATAGTCAGATCAAACGCCTTCTTTGCCTTGCTGAGAGTGAACTGACTATATGGCATGGAATTTGTTTGATGACAACATGGCGACTTATCATTTAGTTTAACTAGATTTTATCGTCAAGTTACATCCAAAATTAACAAACTCAAACTATGACTCAGCAACCAACTGATCTAGATAACAAAGCTGTATTTGATCAATTGTGGGGAATTACCAACGAACTGCGTCAGAAAATAGACGCTCGTTTTGAATTACATTCAGATCCGTCTACCAAGAACTTACAAAGCTATGCTGCCATGACGGGAAGCGCTCACGGATCGCTCAACACCTTCTCTGGCTCAGAAATTGATTGGCTAGTGCATTCATGGTTGCGTGAACCCAAATCCGGGTTTTGCAATATGCATTTAACTATTTGGCTCAAGTCACAGATCCGTGTTCCACATTTAGCCTTTGCGTTTGCCACGGTTCCCTACTTGTTCTTCTACATGGATTACATTCCTCGAAGCGATCTGTTTGTTGACCTGGAATATTTGGATCGCTACTATGAACCGATGAACCAGACATACTTGGCGTTGCGAGAAGATTCTCAATTTAAGCAGTATATCAGCAAAACTCTGTACATCCGTCAAGCTCAATCTCATACTAGTCTGTGTTTCACCAGTCCAGTTACAGAAGAGACACTAGCTCGTCTTCGCACGGTGGCTCATGAAATGATCGATCGCTGGTTAAAGTGGGTAGATGAAGCCGAATCCGTACCAGATGAGCAGCGTGCTGCTTTGTCTAACCGTGATTTAATTGTGCGCCGAGCGATCGCAGAACGCGATCCAGACAACCAAATCGCTGTGCGCCTATTTGGGGGAGAAATGACAGATAAATTAGTGCGATCGCTCTGGGGTGGCGATCGTATTTTATAAATTAGTAATTTGTCCTTTGTCAGTTGTCCTTTGCTAATGACCAATGACAAATAACCAATGACTAATGACCAATGACCAATAACCAATGACCAATGACCAATGACCAATGACTAATGACCAATGACCAATGACAAATGACCAATGACCAATGACCAATGACAACTAATTTAGAATCTTACCGCGCTTTAGCACTGCAAGTTACTTGTCATGCAGTCAACCAAGCAAGCAATCGCCACGAAGCGCGATCGCTGATGCAAAACTCCATCAACCGCCTAGCTCAACAAATTGCTGCCAGTATCGCTTTTATTGGCTTTGACTGTCGTTTAATTCTACTGCCAGAATACTTCCTCACTGGTTTTCCGATGGGAGATTCTCTAGAAGGGTGGGCAGAAAAAGCTTGTCTGGAGATGGCTGGCGCGGAGTATGAAGCACTTGGTAAAATCGCTCAAAAGCATCAAATCTTTTTGGCTGGCAATGCCTACGAAGTTGACCCCAACTTTCCCGGATTGTACTTCCAAACCTGCTTTATCATTGACCCCTCTGGCTCAATTGTCTTACGGTATCGCCGGCTGAATTCTTTGTTTGCTCCCACTCCCCATGATGTGTGGGATAAATATCTCGACTGCTATGGTTTAGAGGGAGTTTTCCCCGTTGCCAAAACTGCGATCGGTAATTTAGCAGCTTTGGCATCAGAGGAGATTTTATATCCAGAAGTGGCTCGCTGTCTGGCGATGCGAGGAGCGGAGGTTTTTCTGCACTCCACATCAGAGGTGTATAACAAAAACCTTACGCCTAAAGATGCGGCAAAAATCACTCGCGCTGTGGAAAATATGGCATACGTAGTTTCTGCCAATACCGCAGGCATAGCTAATATTGCTATCCCCATTGCTTCTGCTGATGGTGGCTCTAAAATCATTGACTATCGGGGAATCGTATTAGCAGAGACAGCTACAGGCGAGAGCATGGCAGCATTTGCAGAGATAGACCTAGCCGCATTACGCCGCGATCGCCGCCGACCAGGGTTAAATAATTTACTTGCACGTCAACGGTTTGAACTATACGCCGAAAGTTACCAGCAGTCACACTTTTACCCTCCTAATACTATGCTGGAGGGTGAAGTAGAGCGCAAACACTTCCTCCAAACTCAGCAAGCTACCATTGAGCGCTTAGTTAAATTGGGGATAATTTGATGAATTGGGGCATAGGGCATTGGGCATTGTGAATAGGGGATTGAGCATGGGGAAATAAAGAATGAATAATAAATAACAGACGCGATTCATCGCGTCTCTACTCCTAACTCTTGTACAGACGCGATTCATCGCGTCTCCTAACCTTGACAAATGACAAAACCAATAGAAGTCCGCAACCCCCGAACTGGCAAATTTGATTACGTCATTATCCCGCCGCCTCCAAGGCTGCTGGTACAGCAATGTAACCGCACCCGCAGGGCGCAAGTTCGCTGGCAACAGTTGGGTATAGAAGGGAGAATTGCAGCCTTACAACAGTGGAAACAAGCGATATTATCTGGGCGCGATCGCTTAACAGAGGCTTTGGTAAATGATACGGGCAGATTGTCAACCTCAATACTAGAAATAGACTCTTTCCTCTCTAGCGTTGATCGCTGGTGTAGGTTAGCACCAGAGTTGCTGCAAGAATCTACAAAAAATACAGCAATTCCTTTTATTGCATTGCAACAAACATCGGTTTCTTACCCATTGGTTGGAGTAATTAGTCCGTGGAATTTCCCATTATTGCTGGCGACAATTGATACTATTCCGGCCTTGCTGGCAGGTTGTGCAGTTATTGTTAAACCCAGTGAAATTGCTCCCCGTTTCGTCGCACCACTGATAACAGCACTCAACGCTGTACCCAAATTGCGTGACGTATTAACTTTTGTGGAAGGAGCAGGCGAAACCGGAGCTGCTTTGATTGAAAATGTAGATTTAGTATGCTTTACAGGCAGTGTAGCGACGGGGCGCAAAGTAGCGCAAGCGGCTGCTAAACAGTTTATTCCAGCTTTTTTGGAATTAGGGGGAAAAGATCCGGCGATCGTTTTAGAATCAGCAGACTTAGAATTAGCAACCTCAGCAATATTGTGGGGTTCCGTCGTCAACACCGGACAGTCATGCCTGTCCATTGAGCGAATTTATGTTGCTGAATCGATATTTGAAAAGTTTTACCATCAACTAGTAGCCAAAGCACATCGCCTTGAGCTAGCTTACCCCACAGTTGAAAGTGGAGAAATTGGCCCGATTATCGCTGAAAGACAAGCAGCAATTATTAGCGACCATCTCCTAGATGCAGTGGAAAAAGGAGCAGTAATTCACTGCGGCGGTGTAATTGAAGACTTAGGTGGAGGTTGGTGGTGTCGTCCAACAGTTCTCACCCAGGTTGACCATTCGATGAAAGTGATGACTGAAGAAACTTTTGGCCCGATTATGCCAGTGATGCCTTTTTCCACAGTTGAGCAAGCAGTGTCTTTGGCAAACGACTCAATTTATGGGCTGAGTGCTGCTGTATTTGCCAAGTCGGAAGCAGAAGCCTTAAAAGTCGCCCACCAAATTGATGCAGGTGCCATCAGTATCAACGATGCTGCACTCACCGCCATCATGCACGAGGGAGAGAAAAACGCCTTCAAATTCTCCGGTCTGGGAGGGTCACGCATGGGTGCGGCAGCGCTAAAACGGTTTATGCGAAAAAAAGCTATTTTAATTAAAACTAATACTACCAATGACCCTTGGTGGTTTGGGAATGGGGAATAGAGAATGGGGAATTTATTGTTAATTATTATTTAGAAAAAAGCAGATTTGTAACTTGCTTTAACATCTTTAATGCTTTTAACGAACCTCGAATCAGCCGAGTAGCAGCTAGGGGTTGCCGAAGCAGTCCCATCGCCAAGGGCAAAGGACGGAGGGAACCATCAGAGTTGATTGCTGGCGTGAGATCGGGGATATCGTGGTGACAATCGTCGCTGACTACTCGCAATATTGCCACTGCAACCCCAGCCGAATTGAAAAACTCCAAGGCGGTAAATCCTTCCATATCAACAACATCAGCCGCCAAAGTCTCACCCAAACGGCGTTTTTCAGCAGCAGACCAAATTACGCGATCGCTTGTCAATGCCTTGACTAAATTTAGTGGGGAGTGGGGAGTGGGGAGTGGG
>NZ_WBKM01000184.1 GCF_015714725.1 Nostoc sp. WHI | reverse complement strand
TCGGACTAGTTTCTTTAATGATATTCGTACCTTATTAAAATTTATTTGCTTTAAAAATTGGTCGGAGTTTTTCTTATTTATTCTTACCGAATATGTCCCTCTCACAAAAGTAAATTCTAGTTAAAAATGTCAAATTTTTGAGAGGAGGTAAAGATTATTAATTAAGAGAATTTACAAAGTAGGTCGGAATTTCAGCTATATTTATAAGTTGAAATCTATTTTTTCATGGGCAGATTTTTAAAATTGTTTCTCTTCAGTTAATTATTATGATTATCTTTCAAATAAATCATAATTAGACAGAAGTTCTCTATGTAAACAAGAGGACTTTATCTTCTTTTGTTTTCAAAATGAGAATTGCTGTAACGCCAGTATCCGCATGGTAAACACCGTTAACTGGATCAAGGTCTTGGCAAGCGATCGCAGCTGCTTGAATCGGTCGATCTGGAATTAAATTAATGTTATCAGTAAAACGGTCTAGTCCCGGAATCTCTCGTCCATGTTTAGCAATATGCCACAAAGCAATTTCATCGTGGGTTTTACCACCACCAAAGCTGGTTTCTAGTCGGATAATGGGGGAGCCGACAGCAGCACCTACCAACCGCCCGAACACTTCCGAGATTAGGGTTTTCAAACCATCGGTAGCAAATGTATTGGCGAAAAAGGCTGTGGGGTCTTGGTAGACTTGGGGCGCAAGTCCTTCGACAACTAGCCGTAACTTAGCGGCAAATAAGTCAGAAGAGAGTTCCCCCTCTAAAATTTCTTCTCTAGGAATGCAAGTTTTAAATACTGACGGAAGCATAGAAATATATTGACCGTTACTAGTTGAGGGTTGACAGTCAATACCAACCGTCAACAACTTAGTGTATTTTTAAAAACACTTACTTGTTTCAATTGATTAATTCTATACACAATTATGATATTTTGGCACTGATTTAGGTCACAAACTACAAAAGTTATTTGAATAGTTGTCATAAAACTCAGGCAACCGTAGACCTAAATTAATGATTCTAGTGATGTTGACCAGCTACAATTTCGTTGTGAGCAGCCTATATAAATACCCTTATAGCTTTTGCAAGGAATTGCTTGTTGCTTACAAACTGAACATTGAATATTCATAAATTTAATCAAAAGGGTTGTATCTTTCTCGTTCATTTTCCTAGAAGAATGGTTAGGGTTTTTAGCACAAATAATAGAAGCTCCATATTGAGTATGACCATACATGCGAGGTTGTCCGCAATCAGGGCATTTGCCAAACGGATCTTCGCCTTGACTGATTTTAGTTGTTATGGAGCCTGGATCTTGTTCAGGTAATAAACGTAAAAAGCTATACAACAATTTTGTAGTTTTTGATAAATCTATCCGAATAACTGGTGCTAATGATGAATTTGGATTTAAATATATCCACAAACACTTACCGTCAATACCAACTAACCCAATATTGGTATTAGCTTTATTATCCCAAACATGAGTATTTTGTAGCCCAGTAGCGATAGAATTACGACTTTGACCCGTAATAAAAAATCTGATCCCACGAGAATTACACTGCTTTAATGTGGGAGTAAGAAGTGGGTTATTGCTAGTTGAGTTTGGCCAAGCTATGGCGATTTCTTCCTTAGTTGCAAGTAAGTCCAACTTTATTTGTTTTAAAGCATCTTGGCTTTTAGAAAAATAAGTTACTCCTGGTAAATCGCTGAGTGGTTGTAAAGCCCATGTGAGTGATTGGGTTTTAGCTTGAGCATATATACGGTCAACAAATTTACGAAAAATATTAAAAGAGTTAAGGGTTTTCTGAATATATTGATAATTAAATAAACCAATAAATTTACCTTGCGCTCTACTAACAGCAACATTGGCAAGTCGCATAGCTGTACTTTGCGTTCCACCTGTAACCAATTTTCCTGCCTTAGCTTGTGGTGAACCTTCAACAGCATCAAAAATAATCACATTCTGTTCTGCCCCTTGAAAGCGATGAACTGTATTGCACCTGACAGACTTCTCAGTAAGGTGCAAATCTTGCAGCAAACGTTGGATTAAATGTGCTTGAGCTTTGTAAGGAGCAATGATACCGACGCTGAAATCATTAGTCTGGGTACTTTGGTAAGCTAGATTGACTGCTACTAAAGCTGAAATGATATTAAAACGGCTGTGAAACTGCTGTTCTTTAAAACAAAAAGCTGAAAGTTGGCTTAAGTCATACAAGATTAGGGCTGACCCAGGATGTGGCTGACTCTGGACAATCGGCATTGTCCTTTGCTCTACACCAGAGCCATCTTGCAGTTGACCATTGTAAAAAAGCTGATTTGGTATTTTAGAAATAGCTGGATTCATGCGGTACTGTGTTTTTAATAACACCATGCATGAGTCAATTTGACCGTTATTTACCTTTTGAGTAATACCAGCTTCATCAAAGATATCTCGTTGTAGCCATTGCTGCGTTGCCTCTGTCTTTGCTTGTGAGATAGGCCCTAACTGGCGAAAGTCACCAAAAATAGCAATACGACGATTGGCCAGGGTGCTGACATAAGCACAGTGGGGAATATAAGCCATACTCGCCTCATCCACTACTATGGCATCAAAACGGCGTTGGTAGATTTCTTTGGCGATCGCTGCCTTTGATAAGGTGCAGCCAACCACTGTTGCTTGTTTGATCAGTTCAGCTTCTTTCTGTTTCAACTGTTCTTTTCGGGGCTGCAATGCTTGTTTGACAGTGGCAATGTCATTTTGAATACTCTGGCGTTGCAGTTGGGTTAGCTTTTCCTGACGCGATCGCTTGACCAAATCTTTGCGTTGTTTTTCTAAACGTTCAATTTGCTCTATTAAGTTTGGATTCTGCTGACGTGCTACTCCTCTAACGTGTAACTGCGGAAACTCGTTTAGACTACCAGGGGTAGCAACTCCATAGCGCAACACTAGCCCATTTTCATAAATAGGCGCACCTTGCAAATACTCAGCTACACTTTTCATAGCTGTATCAACAGCAGTGTTGCTATGAGCTACCACCAAAACTGACTCACCAGCTTGAACCAATGCAGCGACGGTGATTCCCAGAGTTTTAGTTTTTCCTGTTCCTGGTGGCCCCCAAATAAAACTGACTTGGCGATTAAGTACCTTGTCAACAGCAGATTTCTGATATTCATTGCAACCTATTGGTTTTTGTAGTCGTTGCTCAATTTGATTTAACAGTTTTTGGCTATTGCTTGTTGAAGAGTTGGTTTCACTTTTATCCCCTAGTAATATTTCCGCTAGGTTTCTATTAGCTCCCTTTAGATTAGAACTTTCTAGCAATCGCTTTTTAAGTTCTTCCAATAAAAACCAGGGAGAGGTATAGAGTATAGCTGTAGGAATTGAATCTCCTAAATTTTGCTGTAATGCCAAAATAATATCAAAGCCTTCAACAGAAACTAAAATTCCACTATATCTTTTGCTTTTATACTCTAAATCTACTGGAGTATCATCAGGGAAACGCAGTTCAGTATCTGTGGTAAGGGAATATATATATTGACCACCACGTTTACCTAAAAAGGAACCGTCACTCAAAAAGGTTTTTTGTCCACCACTTTTTCGTAATGCTCTAATTTCATCGTCAAGTGCTTTATTAAACTTTTTTTGGTATTCTGTATAACTCATTAATGCAACCTGGAAATTCCTATAACTATATTGGTAAAAAAATTGTCTAATTAATACGAGGTAAACCGTATTCGGTCAAGTACGGTAGAAGTGGCTTTATTCTTGCTCAGTATGAAAAGTAAAGTCTTCATGAAGTAATTAGTAACGAAAAAATTAATAAGTGTTAAATCAGACACAGTACTCCGCGAATAACTCATATATGTGGATAAAACTAGTTACTCGCTTGACTACTTGACTAACTTAGAAACAGCGATCGCGTTTTAATTGCCACAGTACTTTTTCCACACACCAGTTAATACTGCGGGTAGGATTGCACCGTTACTCAAATTCAATTAATCATTTGGCAGTAGCTACGTCACCTTGAACCGATAAGGATTTTTATGTACCTCATGGGAGTGAGAACCGCTATACCTCAAGCATCAGAAATTCGCACATTTTATTTTGAGGATGATGCAAAGCTAATTTACTCCAAAAATCCTAACCACACGGCTCTAAACATTAATGGCTTCCCCATTAAGATTATTTGTATTAAAACTCAATGTATAAAAATTATATATAAATACGAAATTTTACTTAAGTTGTCAGTATATAGATTTCCCCTTTTTGAATTCTGGGGCATCAATACCACATAGCTCAACTGACATTTGGCTTCCATCGGTTTGATGAACTGTCATGCTGTCCCCATCTGCCACTTGAGTAGCTATCCATTCTTCAGTAAGGGCGATGGATGGCTGGTTAGTTCTTTGGAAAATCAAGATAGCGATGGTGGTAGCTCCGGCGATCGCAGTTAAGATTATGGTAGTTTTCCACGATGGCTTCATGTTGCTAGCTCTGTTATTGCAATATAAGAAACCACAATTTTAACCGGGAATATTTCTCCGGGACAGTTGTCACTGTTTGCCGAAAGGAAATGTTAGCTAAAATTTAGCGATTTCAGGCGTGAGCGCTCACTAAAACTTGCTTTTGTTGTTGCGATCGCTTCTAGGGGGTACTTTGTGTCATCGCTCAACTAGGCAATTTTTAGTTGCAGTCTGCTACAGCTAGATTTTAAACACTAAGTAGACAAAGTAAAAATAAGTTTCTCGGCTCAAAAACTCCATTTGACTGTGAAAACTGCGATAGCGGGTAGTCGGTGTGGGAGACGAATGTGCATCCATTCCTAAATTTCGTGCCATCAATACTGCTCGTTTCATGTGCAATGGATCGCTAACAATAAGAAACTTGTTTAATTGGTGAGCATTCGCTACTTCCAAAGCATTTGTGAGGTTCTGGTGAGTTGTACGAGATTGAGTTTCAGTGAGAATATCAGCAGCTTTTACCTGTTGCGCGAGTGCATAATTTTTTCCAACTATAGCTTCAGGTGGTTCATTACTCTCGCCAACTCCGCCAGTAAAAATGATTGTTTTAACAGATCCATTTTTATATAAGTTGATGGCGTGGTTAATTCGCTCTCTGAAAACAGGAGATGGTTCTTCTCCCCAAACTGCCGCTCCTAAAACAATTGCTGCATCTGCCTTGATATTATTAGTACTGCTGCCATATAAATAAATACTTGAGGCAGAAGAAGCGATCGCCAGCAACAAGGCAGATATCAAAGCTAGTGTCACCAAAATTAACCATTTTTTGTGAATTTTGTAATTGAGCATGGGTTGTTATGCTATTTTTCATGCTTAGTTTCAATATCTAAGTTAAGTGCGTAAGTCCTATACTGTTATAAACAACTGACAAGAGCTGTAGTTCCCTGTCAACCCACGGGCTTGGATTTACAATCCGCGAGTAACGCTGTGCGATTAATCATACAAGCTCAGTCTGTGCGTGGTGGTGCGCCAATAGCCGCTATATTTATCAGTCGTGCTGTTAAAGGTACAAAATTATTAGGTGAAGCGATCGCACTTCTATCTAAATCCAAAGAAGCGACGGTTTTAAAAACTGTGGTTCACCAGAAGTAGGCGATCACAGATACTTTTGGTCAAGCTGCAACAATGCCTGCGTCGGTCTACGCTGGAGCAGGGAGAATCCACCAGGGAGGTACTGCCCCTCAATAATCTGTGTTATCAGCACAGCGCCTCACTTTTCGGCTTCAAGTGGAAGGTGGAAGATGGAGGAATTGAACCCCCAGGTGTTACCCTGCTCTAGTTTTCAAGACTAGTTGCCCTCCCTTGAGCAGCATCTTCCATTGAAAGGTGTCTGACGGGGCTTGAACCCGTTATGACTGGTTCCACAAACCAGTGCCGCGACCGCTTTGGCTTCAGACACCAAGAGTGGATTCGGTGAGGCTTGAACTCACAACCTCCTGTGTGCAAAACAGGCGCTCTCCCAATTAGAGCTACGAACCCATGAGCAGGAGTGGTAGGGGTCGAACCTACATTGCTCGATTTAGAAGATCGATGCCTTATCCATTAGACAACACTCCCATAAATTGGTAGCCCTGGCAGGGATTGAACCTACGACTTCCTCTTTGTAAGAGAGGCACTCTCCCAACTGAGTTACAGGGCTAAAAGAGCGATTGACGAGACTCGTTCGCGCAGCGTTCTCGCAGAGTACTCGTACCGTGAGTTTGGAAGACTCTGATACTGCCATTACACCACAATCGCATTGAAGCTGGTGACAGGAGTTGAACCTGCAACCTACTGATTACAAGTCAGTTGCTCTGCCACATTGAGCTACACCAGCACTAATTTTGGTGACGGGGGCAGGAGTTGAAGCTGCCGATGTTCAGGTTATGAGCCTGATGAGCCACCGTTGCTCCATCCCCGCATATTCACCAATACCCCTGACTGGATTTGAACCAGCAACTTCCAAATTTTAAGTTCGGCACCTCTTCCACTTGGGTTACAGGGGTAAGTTTTGGTGGGCGCTACAGGGGTCGAACCTGTGTCAGCCTGATTAAGAGTCAGGAGCATAACCGTTCTGCCAAACGCCCAAGATTGGATGGGTCGCCCAGGGGTTGAACCTGGATGAATCCGCTTAAAAGGCGGCTGCATACCCGCTCTGCCAACGACCCAATTTGGTACTCCCGACAGGAATTGAACCTGCAAAAATTCCGTCCCTCAAACGGAAGCGTTTACCAATTTCGCCAGGGGAGTATAGTTGGGCAAATGCCCAGTACCCTTGGTGGGAGTTGAACCCACAAAATCTGGTTTCTAAGACCAGCACGTTTGCCAGTTTCGTCACAAGGGCAAATGGTCGGGATGGTAGGATTTGAACCTACGGCTCCTTGTCCCCAAAACAAGGCTTCTAGACCACTGAATTACATCCCGATATCTGGTACTCCTGACGGGAGTCGAACCCGTACACAGACTGTTTTTGAGACAGCCGCCTCTTCCAGTTGGGCTACAGGAGTATAGGCTGGGAAGGAAGGAATCGAACCCTCAAACTTCGCATTCAAAGTGCGATGGCTTTGCCTGTTTGCCTACTTCCCAATAAATGGCTGCCCCAGTAGGATTTGAACCTACAACCCCCGCGTTAACAGCGCGTCGCTCTGCCATTGAGCTATGGGGCAATGTGCCAGTCCCCCAGGTCAGTATCGAACTGACGACCTCCTGTTCTTTAAACAGGCGCTACTACCAACTGAGCTACCGGGGGATAAGGCGAGAACGGAGAGAATTGAACTCTCAATCTTCAGTTTCGTAATCTGAGATGTTATCCAGTTACACCACGTTCTCATAAGGCGGAGAGAGAGGGAGTTGAACCCACAGTGGACTTACATCCACGACTGTTTAGCAAACAGCTTGCCCTGCCGATAGCAATCTCTCCAGAATGGGCCGGGCTGGAATTGAACCAGCAACGCAAACGCGGCGGTTTTACAGACCGTTGCTCACACCAGTAGGCGAGCCGACCCATGAATTTGGTAGTGCAGACGGGACTTGAACCCGCTAATTACACGCTTGAAAGACGTGCCGCTCGGCCACTTCGCTTCTGCACCATGTATGCCATGTAAGTTGAAAAAGCTGTTGATTCACACACAGGAATTGAACCTGCATAGACTGTTTAAGAGACAGTTGCCTTACCATTCGGCTAGTATGTAAGCTTTTTCGATTAGGACACGGCAACGCACAGACGCTTGTCTTGAACCCAGAACAACAGTTTTGGAGACTGTAGTGTTGCCATTACACCATCTGTGCATTTGGTAGCAGTGGCGAGAGTCGAACTCGCATATACCAAGTTATGAGCTTGGGGCTTTGCCGTAAATCGCTACACTGCAACGTTTGGAGTCCAGGGCGAGAATTGAACTCGCACAGTCGGTTTTGCAGACCAACACCCTACCATTAGGCGACCTGGACATACTACGAGGACGACAGGAATCGAACCTGTGACCACTTGCCTCGGAAACAAGCGCTCTTTCCGACTGAGCTACATCCTCATTTGGAAGCCTTGACGGGAGTTGCACCCGCTTCTCTCTGACTGAGAATCAGAACGACTTGTCTATTTGTCCACAAGGCTACACGGGGATGATGAGATTTGAACTCACGGTCTTTCGCACGAATACAGCGACTGCTTTAAACCAGACTAAGCTACACCCCCACGTTGGATGGCAATTATTTAGTTTTCATGGTTCAGAAGTGTTTGCGCTATGCCTTTTTGAGAGGCTGTAGTGCTTTACTACATTTATACTACATAACGTGCTACAGAATGTCAAGGGCATACTACAAACTTTTTGAAAGAACTGAGAGGGCAGTGTTACGTAATCGAGCTTATTGCCCTCTCTGACTAGGTTTGAAGTTAATTACTCGTTCTCACTCAGGCGTTGTGCATTCCAAAACTGTTCAGCAAATGCTACTGCTGGGTGAATTGGGGCTTTAGGCTTACTTTTGAGAACCATTCCAGCTTCATGAGGTAAGCGATCGCTCTTGATTGAATTACACTTCTCACACGCTGTTACAACGTTGTCCCAACTGTGCTGCCCACCTTTTGAGCGGGGAATTACATGGTCGAGCGTCAGACACTTGCTGCTGCCGCAGTATTGGCAAGTGTGGTTGTCTCGCTTGAGTACTTCACGCCGATTTACAGGTGGTACTTTCCAGTGGCGTTCGGGATTACCAACGGTCAAGCGAATATGTTCAGGAACTTTTAGTACGACGCTGGGTGAACGAACTTCCCACTGCTTTGTAGTACCAAAATTCAACGATTCTGCCTGACCTGTGACTAACAGCACGATTGCTCGTTTGATGTTGATACGTGCCAGTGGTAGGTAGTTCTTAGAGAACACCACCACCGAATTTTGTAATATGTGTGGTTGAGCTTGCATCACTGAATTCACTCCTCAAAAAATAACCCCCGCCTCTGAGATTCAGAAGCGGGGGTCTCTTCGTTGATACTTTTTGCCCTATGTTGGTGCTGTAAGACATTTGCACCTCCCGCTTTGGATAAGTTGATCTAGATTCAGCCATCCAGCAATCGCTTCAAAAATACTTTCATGCTGCAATTTACTGCCGCCAAAACAATACATTCCCTCAAACGCAAATAGCACGATTACTCTGCCTAAACCCTTGCTGGGTCGGCAATGCATCACGCTATTAATGGTTGAGGAGAATCTGCTTATCATTGAAGGTTTGTAGTATTTGTAATTGAGACTTATATTAATAATACAGTTGTAGTATACGTTTGTCTACTCACAATTCTGGGGACGGGCGAACGCTGCGTGAATGCCTTGGGTTTTATATAAAGGTGGGTAGAGTTTGAGATACTACTGCTACACTGTTGTTTTCAGTATTCTGTGAAACAGTAGCATATCAAATGACAAATTATCTTTTACCAGAAGACTTTAGGGTATACGTTAGTAACGAAGGGAGTGTTGTCAACTGGGCAGCGCCTGGATATACAGAGAAAATTCTGCCCACCGTCAACAAGTATATGTTGCGAGATGGTGGTTATATTGCTTGTTATTCTCGCAATGAAGAAGGAAGTATTTATTCTGTTGGTGGTGGAATTTATGTAATGGGTCAAATCCGATTACAAGGTCGATACATTGGGCGGATATTTCACCCCTTGGGTTATGAGGGTAAAGATATTAGTGCTGCTGTTGAGTTCAAAACCCTTTGCAATCAAACATTTTCTGCTGCACGCAATGGCGGCTGGGCTGGTGGTGATACTGGCGGTTGGTTTGGAATCGAGTAATATCGTTTTTAATTTTCCGGAATCGCTAACTTTACTGTGGTAGTAACACACAGACAAGCAAATATAACGCACTTTCTATAATTAACCTTTGGGAATATACCCAACTCAAGCCTAGTCGTTATGACTAGGCTTTTGAGTTTGAGTCTGTTACCCGAAGAGTTAAAGCAGGTATCGCATTTACCACAACGATAACTGCCCCGGTGAAACATTAGACTTACCGCCTCTATGGTAGAAAAGGTGACAAGCACTGCACAGAGCTATAAGGTTGCCTCTGCGATTATTTGCTGGATTTCTGTCCCAATGGTGTACCTGTAGCGTGTACACTCTACGTTTTGAGCGTGTAAGTTTTGCTGTGTTTTCTCCTGGGGGGATGCACTGTAACCCGCACTTTTGACAACACCACTGGGCTTGTTGCTTAACTGAAGTGGCAATTTCTGACCAATTGTTTGGGTACAGAGAATGGGTGAACATCATTCAGTATAATTAAACTGCGGCTTGACCAATTGTAATGCTTTCTAGCAGTACGAAAGCTTAATCAAATTCATTCATACATATAGGCGATCGCTACTAGCCATAAATATCTTTTAATACAGCTTCTAGCCCCGCATTTAAATCTTGCAGTGCTGCATCCAAACTTTCATAACTTTCTTTTCCCTCCCAAAACATTCCACCACAATCGAGTGCGCGCACATTCATAATTGAGAGGACTATCTACGTCATAACCAATTTCAATCCAGCCTTCATGCTCATCTACCCAACGAGCAATATTTGGGTAAGTTTTTTCAAATGAAACTTTCATATTTTCCTCCAGAACTAATCACCCCATCACTCATCATCATCGGGCAAATACAACCCACTACTATCAGTCGGTCTGGCATGAAGATACATTTCCGTAATCGCTACCGAACTATGCCCCAATGTTTTTTGTAACAAAACTGGTGACAGATGCCCCGCAGTGGACTGAATAGATGGCGTGAGAAAGTTACCCCAACGTCAGATAGCATATCGAGAACTCGTATCGGTACAGAGTGTAAACATTCTATTCAGGTATTTTCTACCACGGTTCCTTGGTGATACACAATCTTCCAACCCTGCGGTGTCTGTCGCCAGATAGTTGAGCGTCGGGTAATGCGAGTACCCTGAATCAGGGTATAGGTTACAAGTTACAAGTTACAAGGTAGTTTTCGGCGGCAATCTCAAGGCAATGAAAGTCACGAATCTGCCATGGTCTTCCTCTGGGCTGGCATATACTATAAGTACCGAAGTAATGGTACGTTTACCTGTTGTTAAAATCGCTCCCATTACCAAAGTTTGGGCATGACCCCAGACCCCAGACTGGCTTGGTAAAAAGCGCCGAAAACGGCAGTAGGATACTGGTAATTTCAACTGGTATTGTTGTATTCATGGGAAGATACACACAATTGGCTCTCAGTCTCAGAGTATTGTGCGAGTCACTAGTATTTACCAAGGCTGTATTTAAGAGTTATGTATGCAACAAAACCTACATCTTTTAGCGATCGCCTAAATTTGTGATAACCCGTAGAGAAAAATGGATAAAGTCAAGCTTAGAGGGTATTTAAAAAGTTTTGAAGGGTCAAATTTATGCCAGTCGCCTCATCATGATCCGGATCATGGCAACTCATACTTTGCACAGCCATACGTTTCGACTACCGTCCAACCATTCGCTCCATAAATCACAGCACATACGGCAATGGTCATGGAGTTGGGTGTGGGGGATAGGGTGTAGGGGATACGGCATTGCTTGTTTTTTGCCCAACTTCAAAAAATCGCGTTGCTCCCGGCACAGCTGTCAAGAGAAAATTAATCTCAGTAGACATTCGTGTATCATCATTGAGATGTCAATTGTCGTTAGAGTTTTTTCCCTTGAAAAAAGCATAAATCTTCTATGCCTCGAAAAACCCCTCCTTTATCCCACTCGACTGTTACAACTCCACTGGCTCTCTCTCAATTACATATCCGCTTACAGTTTCTAGAAAAATCACACCAATCATTACTCAAACAGATTAAAAGAAAACGCACAGAACTGAATAACTTTATTGAACAGACGCGAAGTTTCGCCACAGAAATATTTCATAAAGCCAGTCCCAGCTTTCAAAAAATGGCTGAGTTAGACCAGGATATTCATGTTTTATTTGATGAGATTTTTACTAGTAGAAAGTTTGGTAAACAAACTTTTAAAAATATAGAGGCAGTTTACCTTAAGCTCCAAGTCACAGGAATCATTAGTCTCAAACCAAGCCGCAAACAATTTTCAACAGAGCTAGACGAATTGTTTGACAATCCCGAACCCGAATCAGATTTTTCAAGGGAAACTGCTGAAGGTCGCCATCAACATTGGCAAACACAAGAGTCTCATGGTGAAGCTAGAACAGGAGATAAGAGAAAAATTCGTGAAACATTTCTGAGGTTAGCTGAAATCTTCCACCCTGACAAGGTAAAAGACAGCGAGACACAGACAGATCATACAGAAATTATGAAATCCATTAATCAAGCCTACCAAGAAGGTGATTTAGCAAGACTTCTAGAAATTGAGCGGCTTCACCAAGTCGGGGAAGTTATTGACAATAATAGCGAAGATGACTTGACTCGGAAATGTCGAACTATAGAACAGCAAAATCAAATTCTCCTGACTCAATATGAAAACTTGAAACGGGAACTACGTTTGGCAAAAAATACTCACGTTGGAACTATGGTTTCTGATTCTCGCAAAGCTGCTAAAAAAGGCATTGACTCTATGGCTATTATGCTAGAAACGATAGACAATCAAATTAACGTTATTTCTCAGATTCGGGATTTTGTCAAAGACTTCAGAGAACAGAAGATAACTATCAAAGAATTTCTTGGCGGACCACCAACTCTGCACTCCTTAGACGAGGAAATTATGGAAGATATTCTTGAACAGATGTTGTCAGAATTAATGAGATAGTAGTTGATTTTTCTCAAAAATCAGAGTTGGCACTGAATGAAGACGTATTAAGTTTCAGATGATGATGAAAAGCACAAAAATATGCCTTGCTATAAGTAAACCTAATTAGGGCTTGCTGAAAAAGTCTCTCAAGCAAATCTAGAAGCCACACAGCTTACAAAATAGTCGTTTCATCGCTCAGTTTCCAAATTTACCCAGCGATCGCTAACGATTGTGCAAGGGTTTTGAGACTCTAGATGTTATAACTTTGCACTTACTTGGTGGAAAGAAAAAGGCTTGAACCCCTTATCTGGACCACCTTACACTTTTATTCAGCAAGCCCTACGTAGACGACTATTTAAAGCAGGGGCATTGGTATGTATTACCTGTTCAACGACATCGGCAGCATAGTCCACTCCTCCTGCATCATAAATAGCAGAACATAGCTTCGCTGCATTATCTCGATAAGTGTGATCTTCAAACACCCGCTTAATTGCCATCTTTAATTTGGGAACATTCAGTTTCGCAAGGGGGACAACTTCACCAGCACCAGCTTGTGCTACTCTTGCTGCCATGCCGGGTTGATCGGTGGTAATGGGAATGGCAACCATCGGAACTCCACTGCTTAAACAACTCACTGCTGTGCTGCCTGCATGAGTAATGACCAAGTGAGATCGGTTGATGAGTTGTTGATGAGGTGGAAAGGAAGCTACAATCGGTTTTCCTGGGAAGTTAGCCTTCGATGGATCTGCTTTGGGGTTTCCTAGAGAAATTACTAACTGTGCATCGATATCCAAACAAGCTTCTGCAATACAACGAAAAATTTCCCAATTGTGGCTTTGCAATGTTCCAAGAGTTGCATATATTAAAGGCTTATCATTTAGTTCTTCAAAAGGGAAAGACTGCTTGTCTAAGGATACAAGCTCTGTATCTGAGGGGTTCTTGAGAGGGCCAACATAATGAAACCAAGGGACAATTTTTTCGCGAGGGAAATCGAGTTTCTGAGGCAATTGAGCAATTTGAGCAAGTTGCGAATAGGACTCATCTCGCTTGTAGTGAGGTGGCAGATGCCATTTTTTCCTCTGCTGAACTAATACATTCCAAAGCGATCGCGTCAGGTAATTGATTAGAACATTTCCCAATTGATTTCGCAATTTAGCCCACCAGATATTTTTATATCTCCAATGAGTGAAATAAGGAGGAATACCAGGTTCTCTATTAATGGGTAATGCGTTGCAGACTGTAATAAAAGGTAAGTTTAGATAGTCGGCGACGGTTCCCCCAGCGGTTGTAACCTGATCTACGAGAAGAAGGTCAACTCTGGCGTTACGAATAGCTTCGGGAGCATCACGAAAAAGCATATTAGCTTCCTTCTCAAAAAACTGGATGGCAAATTTTAAGCCTTCCAATCCAGTTAATTGTCCTAGCTGAACATACATTGTTTCTATGCTGCCAGGGGGAAAATCGCTAGCCCCAATTTCATAAAATTCCAAGGCGGACTGAGAAATTTTTTCCTCTACTTCTGGCACACCAAACAATGTGACTTTGTGACCGCGACGCAACAGTTCAATTCCCAAATTACACATGGGATTTAGATGACCGATTGCCCCAGGACACAGAATACCAATATGAGACATATTATTAGTAGTTAAGAGAGCTAATGATTCAGTATAGAGCCAAACCGGTCTGCAAAAAGACCTTCTTCCATCCATAAAAATTTGCCATACGCCTGTATTGTTCACAGCCTTCAAGGAATCTCAGCAAATCACAGCATTTTTCTCTCACCAGAGACATAAAAGGGCGATAATCTAGCTCAAACTGTAGATTGGCTGTTCGACTACAGCAGATGCTCTCCTGAAACTCAACTGGCTTTACTCCTTAATTTAAAGTCGCCACAGCAGTAGCCGTGCATTGTTAATTTTCGTATGCTGCTTGATTGTTAGTCGTTTTCCCCCTATCCTCACAAAAGGTAGTAATGGTAAAGTAAATTTCCTTTTCAAAACAAGACTTCAGGGCGATTTATGAACAAAGGTGAATTAGTGGATGCTGTAGCAGCAAAGACCAACATCACAAAAAAGCAAGCTGATGAAGTAATCAGTGCTTTTTTGTCAGTAGTTATCGAAGCTGTAGCTAATGGGGATAAGGTAACGCTCATTGGTTTTGGGTCATTCGAGCGACGCGATCGCTCAGAGCGCGAGGGGCGTAATCCGAAAACTAATGAGCCAATTACTATCCCAGCGACCAAAGTGCCTGCGTTTTCTGCTGGAAAACAGTTTAAAGAAAAAGTAGCGCCATAGATGAATTGCTTTATCACTGGCAATCCAATCACTGCAAAGCTGTAGCGTTCGCCCTACAGCCCTTCTCTACGAGACGCTCCGCGAACGGGCATCAAGAAGGCAGGCGTTGGCGCAGCCATCGCTGTTCTCAAGATAGGATATAGCAATGTTAGGGGAAACGTGAGTGTTGAATTGCAGATGTAAAAAAGCGCGATCGCTTGCTGTTGCGTCCACAGCACAAAAGAGCAGCCCCAAGTTAACTAACAATTTGGGTTATTAATCTCAAGTTACTGGTTTTATTAGCTACTTTTAATTAGTTGTCTGGGCATCATAAGTATTATATAGTGATTATTACTACAGATGCTTCAGAAAATTCCCTTTGTTGCAATTAGCATTCTATTTCTAGCTCAAACATTACCAGTTGTTGCCAATAACCTTACTGGGGGTACAAGTATCATCGGAACAGAAAACCGGGATAAGAAGCATTACATGAATACTACAAAAAATTTTAGGTGCTGAAACTCTTGATTTATCGTTAGGCAGTAGTTAGTGATTTGAAAAGTGAGCTACTACAACTTTCAAAAAAATCCTTACGCAATAAGGCTTTTAAGCTTAACCCAGTTTTCTGTTCCATTGATACTCACACCCCTAGATGTGGATAATGAGGATGATGTAGTGATTGCTGGGCTGGAATCTTTCTTTGAACCAGTAGACCCCCAGGAAATTCAATATCTTGAAGAATTACTACGTCAATTTGAAAACACTGGGGAAGATAGCAAGCTTTCTCGCTTTATTCAGATTTTACGCCAAGAATTAACTGACCGAGAAAGTGCGATCGTTTTCACCCAGTACACAGATACGATGGACTATCTACGGGATACATTGAAGGAGTTGTACGGTAGCCAAGTAGCTTGTTATTCAGGTCGTGGTGGGGAACTGTACCAGAATGGGGAGTGGTGCTTAGTTCCCAAGGAAGAAATTAAACGCCGATTTCGCCAAGATGAAATCAAAATTCTCCTCTGTACTGAGTCTGCTTCCGAGGGGTTGAATTTACAAAATTGCGGTGTGTTGATTAATTATGATATGCCTTGGAATCCGATGCGAGTAGAACAGCGTATTGGGAGAATTGACCGCATTGGACAAAGATATCCGACTGTGCGAATTCACAATTTTTACTATGATGGCACTGTAGAAGCGAAAGTTTATCGAAAATTGCGCGATCGCATAAACGCTTTTGCCACTGTTGTTGGTAATCTTCAGCCTATTCTAGCCCAAGTCCCTACTTTTATTGAACGAGCTGTTATGAGTGCTGATCCAGAAGAAGAGGATGTTTTAATGTCTCAATTCGATTCTGTGTTAGACAGTCCACCACCTCGTCTTGCAATTGAAGAAATGGTAGCAATGGACTTAGACGCTGACTTAGCAGAAATTCAAAAACCAATCCCCTCTACTCCTTTTACACCAGAAATTATTGAGCAGTTATTCACCGACTCAGCAATTTTAAAAGCCAGTGGTGTGCAGTTTGAAAGAAAGAGCGAACGTACTTGGCAACTGAATTATAAAGGGCAGAATTACACTGTTACTTTTTACCCTAGTGTTTTTGATGAAATACCTTCACTACGATTAATTAATTTTGGCGATCCTTTGTTTGAATAAATTCTAAAAGCAGTTATTATTTGAAATAAAACATTAGCATTATATTATCTTAAATAAGATTATATTCATGGATTTTACATTATAAAAAACTAAATTAAGGGAAAGCTGTTGGATCGGCTCTGTAAAATTGACAATTTGCAGCTTCATTTGAATTACAAGTTTTTTTTAGGAATTTGCAAAAAATTGGATTATCATCATAATAATTACGGAAATTTGAGCCGTGATAACGACAAAGATAGCAATTTTTAACCGAAACGTTATTAAAATAGGCTTCTACTATTTTTCTTAAAAAAACTTTATTCCTTCTGTTATCAGTATTATCAATTATAACAAATTCATAGTATGCTAGGGACTTACTTTCAATTTTATCTTGCAACCATTCTAAAGTTTCTTGAATAATTGCACTTTTACCATTGGGATAAATAGCAAAAAAATTATAAACTACAGGACAGTTAGCATACGGCTGAATTCCCTCTACACAACTTCCACAACAAAAGCTTTTGATTTGGTTTCTTTTAAAATTGATAAATTTAATATTTTCACTTTCTAATAAATATTGATTATTTATAACTTCTATATCACTTTCCTGAACAATATTTATTTCAATAATACGATGTTCAGACTTAATTTTTTCAGAAGAAACTTCATGTGTAACAGCGACTTCAACAAAAATTTTCTCTCCTTTATTACTTGTTAATAGTAGATCAGGGATAAAAGACCCTTCTCTTTGTTCTAATTCAATATTCTTAAAGTGTTCAACTAAATTAAACTTCTGCCTACCTTGGTAAAAATTACAGCTTTGTAAAAAATCTGCTTGATAGTAATTACAAATCTGAGATATTTCCAATTCTATCCAGAAAGGTTCGTTGTGCTTAAGACAATTATTATATACTTCATAAAACTTAAGTTTAGCTAATTTATGCAGATAAGTTTCAGGAGAGCAATTAACCTGAACGTCTAATTTGTGCCGAAAGTGCTTTCTTCTTTTCTCTCCTAAAACAGGAATAAGAATATTGTTACATGATAAACATCTGAAAACCTCTTTTCTTATTTCTGCACTTGCATATAAATTTTCAACATTTATAGTCTTATCATTTGAATCAATAGCATACTGATATTTGATTATTTGTGATCTATTATCTTTTCCCACAAATTCGATATATCTTGCGTCCTTACTCTGTTGACTTTGCATATCTGCTAATGAGTAATCAATCTTCACTCCTCTAGCTTCTATGGGCAAAGTCAAATCTCACATCAGTAATAATGTTGAAATTAGCGATCGCTTAATTAATGCCTTAACGAAGTTTTAGGTATTTCAGCTTACAACTTGTCCAACTTCTCCTGACAAAAGCTGTCCAAAATCTTCTTAAAATCACAAATTGCTCCCAAAGTGCCATTGACCGCACGTAAATAATCAGATGGGGATAGCATAAGCAGCATCCCTCCCATTCCATCACTCAAGGTATATTTGCGGGTATTCGTCGCGTCGAATTAAATTAAAAATAATGAAAAGACCACAAACTGTCAAATCATTGGAAGAATTAGGTCGGGTACGTTTGTCAAAAAACTTCTTTATGCGTGATTTTCTACACTCAGAAATTTCTCAAATTGAAGGAATTCCAAATATACCAGATAATCCTGATTTGGCGATCGCCTCCGGTAAAAATCTTTGTGAACAAGTGCTAGAACCAATTCAACAAGCTTTCGGAAGAATCAGCATTCGCTCTGGATATCGGTCATCTGCTGTCAATGCTAAGGGTGCAGAAAATAAAAACCAGTACAATTGTGCTAGTAACGCATCTAACTATGCAGTTCATATCTGGGATGTTCCAGACGCTCAAGGTTATATGGGTGCTACAGCCTGCATTATTGTGAATTCTTTCATTGATTATTATGAGAAAACTGCCGATTGGACAGCCTTAGCATGGTGGATTCACGATCGCATTGATTATTACAATGCAATCACATTTTTTCCCAAGTATGCTGCGTTCAATATTGGTTGGTCTGAAAATCTCGAATGCAGAAAACTATACATTTACAGCTATATCCCTAATCCTTACACAGGCAAGAAGGGATACTTAACACGTTTAGGTGTAGAAAATTATTCAGGTTCACATGAACAGTTTTATGAAGGGTTTAAAACACAGTTAGCTATTACACTTTAACTTCAGACTCTAGAAGGCTTAAAAGTTTTTCTTCCAACTCAGTTAGATAAGGACGATTCAGCTTCCCCAACAACTGCAACAGACTTTTGACTGTCTCCTCCAGCAAATCGGAATACACTCGTGTAATGCGATCGCAAATCACCTGCATCTGCTGACACTCCGCAGGCAGGTAATTGTAAGATTTGAGGTGCTTCAGCCCAATAGTGTACTCGCCATCCCAAATTCTTACGGTGCAACTAAACTCGTTTACTGCACTGACAATCGCCCAGCACCCACCTTTGCCTCTGAGTTCCGGGTTGTCTTTGGCTAGGATTTGGCAGACTTCACCGATTTGGTAAGTGTTTGGTACTTTCGTCCTTTCCATTATCTTTTGCACAACATCTTTGACGATTCTACCCGTGGGAACTTTGCCGCCAGCAAGTTCTACTGCCGTTAACCACACTTCCTGCTGTTCCTGGGGTTCAAGCTTTGTCATGGGTCGAACTTGCCCCTCTGCTGTCGGCAAAATGTCCACAATTTGTGGACATTTTTGCAGATTGTCCACAACAATTGCTGCATCGACTAACTGGTAAGAACGGGAACGATTGTAGCCAAATCTATCCAAACAGTACTCTTCAAAGGTTGAATGCGTGGAGCGATATAATCTGCGATCGCGTAATTCCGCCAGTGCCTTCCCTGCCTCAAAAAACGCCCTCTCCACCTTGCGTTCTAGGTGTAGGCGATCGCTCTGTTCTTCCTCTGTCAACTCTGGAACTTCAACAGCACTAACGGTGATTGTTGCTGAAGCTGGATCTACTTGCTGAGAGATATCCTCATTTACAGAGTTAACGGGTGCTTTTGAATCACTCTTTGCGGCAGAGATGGCTTTTTTGCGTTTAGAAGGTGGTTTAGGCATAATTCCACCTCTTGAACAGCGCTTGAAGATTGAGTTGTGCCATGATGTGCGTATCTGAGAAACCTGTGGGGCTACTATCTTTAGAAACCCCTTCATATATGAAAATCTTGCAGATATCTCACTAAATAAAGTTTTTGAGATCACCCAAGATGGGCAATCAATTTGCAATTTTAGGCACTCTCATCAATAAAAAACATTTCACCTAACGAAGCATTAAATAATTTGCAAACCTTAATTACTGTCTGATTATCCAAACGACTGAAGCGATTGTGATACAGCCTTCCAATAATTGTTGGACTTAACCCAGTTCGTGCAGCAACCTCTTGCTGAGTTAATTCTTGTTCCTCCATGTAGTCCCGCAGTTTACATTTCACATCCATTACATTGAATTCTATCTACAGAATAATAGTTTAATACTTTCCTGTCAATAGCTATATAGCTTTAAGTTGGCAGCTAGCTAGATAGCTGGTATATTGGATTTATAGAGAAAGCGCTCCCGACCGCGAATCTGAAGCGCTTTTCTAGTCCATTAAGACTTAACCAATCATGACATACCAAATCTACAGCCAACAACAGCTGCAACATAAATCCATAGCCCGACTCAAGCAAATCTACAGCGAAATCGCCTGTACAGTCGAAGTAAGCGACAAACGCTGTAAGAATTCTTGGATTAGCGCGATCACTAATTACCAAGCAAGCAAGATTCAGAAACTCACCCCTGCTGCCCCCGACAACCAAGCCCTCGCTCAAGCCGAACTCGACTACTTCATCGCCGACCAAGCCCAAGCCGTAGCTCCCGAACCTCTCAGAATAGTCGAAATCTCGTTTTCCCATCACGAATATTACGCTGATGACAAATTGGTAGCCAGCATCAGCCATGACGACAACCATTTAACGCAACGCTGGGTAGTCATGGTCAACGATAAAGAATTATTTCGTGCCAACATTCTAATGCGTTGTCATCGCTTCATCTGCACTCACTACAAAGACGGTTCATTACCTGTGCAGGAAAAAGAAGCAACACCCCCCACGACCGAAAACCGAATCATGGCGCATATCTTCAACGAGTGCCAGAATTACGGCTTTGAAATTCTCGATGATGGCATTTACAACAACAACGGAGTGAAACTGGGGCAAGTCGGATGCACTGACGGGAACTGGTGGGTGAAGAGGGGTTGTTCAAGTCAGCAGCAGTATTCTAACTCCGTGTTTGATGCTATGCGCTCATTGTCGATGGTGGATACATCGCTGGCTGAACCAGCTGATGAATACTTACAATACCGACCCTTGGAACAACTGAGTTCTAATCAATTACAGCAGCTTTTCAACCAGGAAGTGCGATCGCAACTTCAAGAATTAGTCGCAGTGTAAAACCTCATGTGGGCAGTAGTGAAAATTGCTGCTCACTTATAGGTATTTTTTGGCCTATCTCAAATGGCACTCTCGCACTTCCAAAAATTTCCAGGAGCCAACATGAGCTTACCTTTAAATCAGTCAGTACTACTAGAGTCCAGGACTCTGAGGACTTCAGCTTTAACAGATTTTTCTAGCGACAAAGCCTTATCCATTCTCTCCAAAGCGAAGGCAATAATTTTCGCTGTTTGGGGTGGTAGTGGCTGGGCCACTACTGCACAAATAGCAGAATACTTTGAAGTTTCGGAATCAGCCATCAAAGAACTATACAGAGTTAATCATTCAGAATTCGGAGATTCCGAAACCCAAATCCTTACAGGAAAAGACTTGCGGGATGCTCGACAGAAACTCTGTCTACCATCTAAGACATCTCAAGTCAGAGTTTTTTCTGCTCTTGGGACTTTAAGAATTGCAATGCTCTTGCAGCAATCCGAGATAGCAGCCCAAGTTAGAACCATTATTTTAGACTTGGTTGCAGCCGTAACAATTATTACTCATAATCCCACACCAGCCCTCCCCCCAGTGGAACAGCGCCTAAAAACACTGGTGGAAGCAATGAAGACTCTCGCTCAACTAACAGGTGGCAGACTCAACCCCTACATTGAACAGCAGATGAATGATTACGCCGCCAATCTATTTGCTGACTACAATCAACAAGCCCTAAACGGCACACAAGAAAGGTGGCTTGGCGTGGTCAATTTTGCAGAAAGCGAACTTGGAAAGAAAGTCCCCCTCAAAGGCTCCCACTATCGCGGACACCTGGGCACATGGGTGAGAACATTTTACCCACAATTGGGCGATCGCCAAGAAACGCGATTGGTTAACGGTGTGCAACAGCCCATTTATGTCTACGCTTGTCACGAGCCGGCTGTTGCGGCTGGGTTGACCAAAGCTATAGAAGAGTTCTTCGCTCATCCCAGTCCTGGTACAGCACTAAAGCAGGCAGGTGCTTTCGCCAGAAAATCTTTAGTAACGGCTTGATGGATATTAGTCATCAGTCAATGAAGGATTTTGAAGCTTGTTAAAATTTCAAAGCTTTAGAAGTCTCCATTAATCTACCCAAAAATATGCCCATAACCATAGAACAACTCAAAATCAGTTTGCTCCACTCGCTCATAGAAGATACACAAGTTCATCTACCGTATGCCAGGGAACACAACCAGCAATATCCGGCTGTGTTGCAGCAATGTTTAAATACAGTTCAGGCACTAATTATACTTGAGAATCTCAGCCAAACAGATATTGAAGTAGTATCAATTCCTGACGGGAGCTTAATTACAGATGTAGTGTTTTTAGTTGCCAACCAAAATTATCAACAACACAAACCATGAAAAAAATCCTTTTTCTCCACCTTGATGGAACCGTCCGCCGCACTAAAAGCGGGGCAACATTTATTAACACGCCAAAAGATCAAGAAATTATTCCTGGAGTCCAAGATGCGATCGCTTTGAAGATGAACAATGCGCCCTGGCTGCCATTTTCGGCTGATTGATCAGAGAAAATTACTTAATAAAACCATCCCTAAATATGGAAATCAGCAAAATCAAAGTCAAAGATAACGACATCGAAATCATCTACGATTTGCCGCCTCAATCTAAGTCTAACGAGCGCAAAACTGTCAAGTTTTATTGTGATGAAGAACCGAGAACATCTTTCTTTGATGCAATCAATGGGTTACTTGTTGATGCGATAGAAGCCACTGGATTAGATGACAAAATTTGGTCATCAGGAATAGTTACAGGCGTAACCCTCAAGCATTCTGATTCTGGTACAGGCATCACCATTACCGTGCAAAATACAGTTAATGATTTATGTGTAGTGATGAACACTCCTCATCTTTCGTCATCCCTTGTATCAGATGAATTACAAAAGCGGATTGACAAATTAATTATTGAGTCTGTTGCTTATATTCAAGGGAAACGGGCGCAGATGTCATTATTTGATGCTAGCGAAGAAATAAGTATTAGGCAATTCCAAATGAATTAATTACACTCCAACAAGCATTATCAGCAGGTATTGCAGAGGTAAAAAGAGATGACTAAATTCCAAGATCCAAGATCCACCGCGATCGCCCAACAAATAGACGCAATCAATATAGAACAACCCACATTTGCAATCAAGGCTTGCTGCTACTGGGGTAATCCCCTTGAAGTTCACAGCACTGCTGCATATCCAGAATCAGGATCGGTTTGGTTTCAGTGGAACAATTTTACACCTTAGAGGTAATTATGGAACTTGGATGCTTTCAAAAAGATGTACTCATTGAAAAACTAGCTAAGAAGTTCTACGCAATTCTTGGCTATGTAGTCCGCGATGATTATAAAATGCAAAATGCTACACATCCAGCAGAAAGAGCGTGTGTGGCTATGGCTTTGTTTGCTATTCAAGAATTTGAATCCATCGAAGATGAATGTTCAGATGAGGAGGTGGAAGACGAATCAGAAACAGACAGCACAAAAAAAGTAATTACTTGGTTTCGTGATTTCTGGAAATTTAGCGACAGAGAACAAATCAAAGGAAGAGTACAAGATTATATTATTAGCCTAAATTACTTAACTGAGACTGAATCAGATAAGTTAGGCAAGTGGACTTGGGAAGATTTTTCTAGTTTTAAAAAAATCACTAAAAAGTATCCTATGCCGGAAGTAGCTGAAGCCCAAGTTGATTGGAAAAAAGTAGGGACTTTTATTCATGAGTTATTTGGAGTGAGTTTTTATGAAGACGAAGAATTAGAGGAAGATGAGGATTAAACATGAATAAAGAACAGTGGCTAACTCGAGGACAAGACACGATGCAATGGATTTTTTTGTGTCCATGTTGCGGTCACTCAGAAAAAGAGATGTCTAAAGAATTGGCAACAGTCGAACTCCAAAATTTCTTAAGTGGATTGGCTGTTGAACTTCAGACTTTAAGCCACATTGAATTTAGTGAGGATGAAGTATGACTATTGCACCATTATTAGCGCCAGAAATCACTGTCATCGAAACTGTCACCCGACATCCTCTAAACTTTTATGAGTCTCCATCGTGGTTCACAACGGAATTACTACGGCGCGTTAAATTGTCTGGTGTGATTGGTGAGCCATGTGTCGGACATGGGGCGATCGCTTCTTTACTTCGAGCATGGCCAGACACCCAAAGAATTTGGACTAATGACATTGACGTTCACAAAGGCGCAGATTATCACTACGACGCAACTTTAACCGAGTCTTGGGATAAATTTTCAGAATGCGACTGGATCTGTACCAATCCACCATACGTGGAATTTGCTGCACCAATTATCAAGAATGCCTACCAAAAAGCGCGTATTGGTGTAGCCGCATTCCTTCTAACCAGCTTTCTCGAACCCTGTGATGATCGGGCTGATTTCTTACAGCAGCACCCGCCGTCACTTGTACTGATTTTGCCGCGCTTCTGCTTTCGCAAGGATAAGAGGGGCACTCGTTGGGCTACCGATAACGTTACCATCTCGTGCTTTGTGTGGGACAAACGCGCAACCACACAGCGCATTATTGTGCGTCCTAAATCAGAAATTATTGGGTTTTACAAAAATCCAGAACAGGCTATTTCACAAGAACGGGCAGAAGAAATTGTTCGGGCAATCGCCAAAGGAGAATTATGCAACAACTAACTTTATTTCCCGAATCTGCTCCTACTTTACCAGTTAACTACTACCCAGAGTTTCTGAACAAGGAAGAAGCCGATGAACTCTACCAACATTGCCAAGAACTGCAATGGCAGCAAAACACAATCAGAATGCTCGGTAAAACGATGCCTGTTCCGCGCTTAGAGTGCATTTATGGCGATGAAGGCTGTGATTACCTTTACTCCAAGAGCGTACTACTTAAACCACTGCCTTGGACTTCATCGCTAGCCCAACTGCGAGATAGAATTACCGCCGCTACTGGTTACAGCTTCCGCATTGTCATCGGCAATCAGTATAAAAGTGGACATCATTCTATCGGTTGGCACAACGACAATGAAGCTTCGATGGGTGTAAATCCTGCAATTGCATCCATCAGTCTGGGTTCGGTTCGTAAATTCCAAATCAAGCCCATCGGGGGTAAGCCGACTGACTTTTGGTTAGAGCATGGGAGCCTGCTGGTGATGCTTCCAGGCTGTCAGAGTACTTATCTGCATCAAGTTCCAAAGACCAATAAGGTCGTTAGCACACGGATTAATCTAACTTTTCGACCGCACGTTGGGGGTAAAAGGTAATTCGTTTTGTCTGTAAAACATTATCGTATCTTTCAAATATCGAATTCTATTAGTCAGATTGAAAAATTTTTGAATGTATTAAATCCCAAAACATCAGTAGGGGGTTCTCATGAAGTTAACCGATTTTTTAATAGACCTTGGTAATTCTGTTGCTTATTACCCAAAACTAGTTGAAGTCGCTGGTGGCGTTTTACCAAATTTGTTTTTATGCCAAATGTATTACTGGCTAGGTAAACAAAAAAATCCTGAAGGTTGGATTTATAAAACTCAAGCAGAGATTGAGAAAGAAACTGGACTGACTCGAAAACAACAAGAAACAGCCCGAAAATTTCTTAAAGCCAGAGGATTACTCCAAGAAAAATATACCGGATGTCCCAGACGCTTAGAGTTTTGGTTGGATAAAGATGCTTTAAATCAACGATGGTCAGCTTTTATGAACAATCTTGAGCTACCAATTGCGAAAATTACTTCATCTTGGACTCGTAGAGCGAAAAAATCTCAGGATGACGCTGATCAAAAACCCAGCATAATGCCCAATTCGGACAATATAGACAGCGCCAATAGTGCAATATGTAATGCCTTAACAGAGCAATATATATTGCCCCAACCATCCAGTACAGAATGCCCCGATAGTACAGGCTATAATGCCTTCCTTGGACATACTGTAATGCCTCCTTCGGGCAATCTATCTATATATACAAAGAATACTTCAAAGATTACTACACACAATGTACCCCCAACTCAGAACGCACTTTCCATTCAAGAATCGTGTGTGTGTGAAACTGAACAACTAAACCTTGAAAAACCAACTCCAGAAAAACCAAGCTTAGAAGAATTAACCCAACAATTACCCGCTTCCTTGTCAAAAAATCCAGAGTCTTTGCAACAAACCAATAACCCCTCAAGTGGATCAACTATTGCGGCGGGGTCGTTCGAGAAATCCGAACAATCGAATAAGCCGCAACTAACCTGTCCCTACAAGACAGCCCGGAACGTGAAAGAACTGATTGATGCCTGGCTAACAGACCCGACTGCTATGAGTGATGATTCTCTACCACTGCTTGTCAGAGAAACAATCAAGTGGAATCGCTGGGTTTTACCTTGGCGCAATGGAGAGCGAAAGCTGAATAACCTGTACCAGAACTTCAACCCGATAGTCGTGGACTTCTTAGCACAAGAATTAGCCACTAAATCGAAACGCTCGGCACAACAGGAAATAAATCATGCGATCGCAGTAATCAACACCTGGGAGAAAACCAAGGGTGGTTGGACGAACCTGATGCAGCGTTTAAGCCAAGCACTATTGCAAACAAAAAAACAGCCCCTACCTCAACAGCACACTGCTTTGGCTCACAGAGCAAACAATATCACTAGCACCACGCTCGAAGATGCCTTGGCACAAGACCGAATGCGCCGTCAACAAGAGCAATCCATTCAGGTTCCATCCAATGAGTATCAACACAGCCCACAAATGCTGGAGCTAAAAGCCAAACTTCAAGCCGCAGTCAACACCCCAAAAGTTCCGAGCAATTCCCGATTCTCCTCTGTTGATCTACGAGAAGTTGAAACGCAGTTAAAATTAGCACTAAGAGCCTAATTATGCACCCTAATCAAGACAACGTAGTTCCTTTTGGCTCTAACTATCCAGTTTCAGGTTTACCTCCCCAAAACATTGAGGCTGAAGAAGCGATTTTGGGCGGGATTATGCTTGACCCAGAAGCAATGACTAGAGT
>NZ_WBKM01000172.1 GCF_015714725.1 Nostoc sp. WHI | reverse complement strand
GATTTACCCTTCGTTTTTAAGCAAATCCCTCAAATATGTCAGTATTTATACTTAATAATTGTAGTCAATTATTTTTTAGTGATGCCTGCGGTGGTCACTGAGCTTGCCCTTTGCGGAGCGTCTTGTAGAGAAGTGCGCGCTGCGCCTACGCCTTTCCCTAAAAAACTAATTATTTTGTGCTACGTATTGAATTTCAAAATGGCGATTAATACCCTATTTATTTCAAAATGAGAATTGCTGCTTTGCTTGCTACGATTAAATTTGTATAACTCTAGTGGTAAAAGCGGATTGTGACTGTAAAACCAGACTGGTTGCGGGTAAAAGCACCTCAGCATGAGCGCATCGGTAACGTTAAAGAAATTTTGCGGGATTTAGCCCTCAATACAGTTTGTGAAGAAGCGTCCTGTCCAAATATAGGTGAATGCTTCAATGCTGGTACTGCCACGTTTTTGATTATGGGCCCGGCTTGTACACGCGCTTGTCCCTACTGCGATATTGATTTTGAGAAAAAACCCCAACCACTAGACTCCACGGAACCTACACGACTTGCGGAAGCTGTTCGCCGCATGAAACTCAATCATGTTGTGATCACTTCTGTAAATCGAGATGATTTAACAGATGGTGGTGCATCTCAGTTTGTCGAATGCATTGATGCGGTTCGCTCTGTCTCACCTAACACCACAATCGAGGTGCTAATTCCTGACTTGTGCGGCAATTGGAATGCTTTAGAAATGATTCTCCAAGCCGCGCCAGAAGTATTAAACCATAATACGGAAACTGTTCCACGCCTATATCGCCGGGTGCGTCCCCAAGGAAACTACGATCGCACATTAGAATTATTGCAGCGAACTCGCCAACTTTCTCCTAGCACATACACTAAATCCGGCATCATGGTTGGACTCAGTGAAACTGACAAGGAAGTCCGGCAAGTCATGCAAGACTTGCGAACTGTAGATTGCGACATTTTGACAATCGGCCAATACCTCCAACCCAGTCAAAAACACTTGCAAGTTAATGAATTTATTAACCCAGAACAATTTGCTGCTTGGAAAGCATTCGGCGAAGAAATAGGATTTTTACAAGTTGTTTCTTCACCGTTGACAAGAAGTTCATATCATGCAGAGGAAGTTAGGAAATTAATGGAACGTTACCCCCGCAGTCAATTTTAGATTTTAGATTTTAGATTTTAGATTGCTAAGAGGATGGGGAGACTGGTGATTAATGACTAATTCAAAATCTGTTGCAATTCTGGGTGCGGGTGCTTGGGGTGCATCTTTGGCAAATCTAGCAGCAGCGAATGGTCATGAGGTGCGTGTCTGGTCGCGTCAAGGTTCCCAAACTCTCCAGGCAGTGCTGCAAAATGTCCAAATAGTTCTGTCGGCTATCTCAATGATTGGTGTGAGAGATGTTGCTTACCAAGTCCAGTCTTTCCCCCTTTCTTTAGAGACAATTTTTGTCACGGCGACGAAAGGCTTAGACCCTCAAACCACCTGTACACCGTCGCAAATTTGGCAAACAGTATTCCCTAACCATGCAGTAGTTGTTTTGTCTGGGCCTAATTTATCGAAAGAAATTCAGCTAGGATTACCAGCAGCTACGGTGGTAGCTAGTAATATTCTTACAGCTGCGGAAATAGTGCAGTTAGTATTTTCTTCTCATCGTTTCCGGGTATATACCAATCCCGACCCCTTGGGTGTGGAACTAGGGGGAACACTGAAAAATGTCATTGCGATCGCAGCTGGTGTGTGCGATGGTTTACAACTGGGAACCAATGCCAAAGCTGCTTTAGTCACCCGTGGACTTACAGAAATGGTTCGCATTGGTAACGACTGGGGTGCAAAGATAGAAACATTTTATGGTTTATCGGGTCTAGGAGATTTGTTAGCAACCTGCAATAGTCCCTTAAGTCGCAATTACCAAGTTGGCTATCAGCTAGCTGGTGGTAAGACACTTACAGAAACTCTCGCAAATCTACAGGGAACTGCTGAAGGAGTGAACACTTGCCAGGTTTTGATGCAACGAGCCAAGCAACAAAACATTGCTGTCCCAATTACCGAACAAGTTTATCGGTTACTTCAAGGTGAAATCACACCCCGACAAGCACTTGATGAACTGATGTTGCGAGATATTAAGCCAGAGTACAACTACTAGTTAGTAGTCTATCAATAAATAGAGGTATAAATTGTTCGTAGATTATGCTGTCTTCACTAAAGCATAAACTACGAACCTATCAAAATAGATAGTATTTTGCCGTTAATACTAATCACTTCCACCGTCATCTATTAGTTAAACTTATTCCCAAATAATCCTGAGAAAAAATTGTTAAATCGTCAGGATATTACTTTCATAGCCATGTAAATGTGACTATGCCAATTATAAACATCATATTCACTGAAGTATCTTTATACCATGTGACAAAAATAACTATCAATAACCATCAAGGTTGAAATGTTAACTAAGTAGTTGAAATATTGAAAGCCTAGCTGCGGATTTGAATAGCTATTGATTCAATCAAAAATTTAGCAGCCGATTAAGTTCAGCAATACTGTATCGAATAAAACCATTACAGTTAATTTCTAAAAAAAATTGTAATGGAATCTTTAAACGTGTTAGTTCATCGTAAATCACGGGAACAATAGCAACAGTTGAATAGCTGACCGTAATCTAAGCTGACCGCAATCTATTGTTACCTGGAGCCATTGAGACGCTTTATGCCAGCAACATCTTTTTATGCAGATGCCGCCTATAATACCAGAAAGTCCCGCCAGGCTTTGGACTCGGATCTCACGGGTGATGAGAGTGAGTTATCAGTAGATGATCTCCAGGAGCTAGATATCGCTTCTGCTGACCATGCTAACTTTGCTGCTAACACTAACCGTCGTAGTACAGACCTAGTACGTCTATATCTTCAAGAAATTGGTCGGGTTCGTTTGTTAGGGCGGGATGAAGAGGTTTCAGAAGCTCAAAAAGTTCAGCGCTACTTGCGGATGCGGATAGTGCTTGCTAACGCTGCAAAGCTTGGGGATGAAGTAATCACGCCCTATCTCCAGTTAATTGAAGTTCAAGAGCGTCTGACCTCCGAACTAGGACATCGCCCCTCTTTGGAAAGATGGGCTGCCACGGCTGGTATAATTTTATCCAATCTTAGACCGACTTTGGCAGATGGCAAACGTCGCTGGGCTGAAATCGCCAAGTTGACAGTAGAAGAGTTGGAGCAAGTTCAGTCCCAAGGACTCCAAGCAAAAGAACACATGATCAAGGCTAATCTTCGCCTGGTTGTGTCTGTTGCCAAGAAGTATCAAAATCGTGGTTTGGAATTGTTGGATTTAGTCCAGGAAGGCACATTAGGTTTAGAGCGGGCTGTAGAAAAATTTGACCCAACTAAGGGTTATCGCTTTAGTACTTATGCTTACTGGTGGATTCGTCAGGGAATTACAAGAGCGATCGCAACTTCTAGTCGTACAATTCGCCTACCTGTCCATATTACAGAAAAGTTAAACAAAATCAAGAAAGCCCAACGCAAAATTGCTCAAGAAAAAGGTCGCACCCCTACTTTAGAAGATTTAGCTACTGAGTTAGAGATGACACCTACTCAAGTACGAGAAGTTTTGTTACGGGTTCCTCGCTCTATTTCCTTAGAAACGAAGGTAGGCAAGGATAAAGATACTGAGTTAGGCGAATTACTGGAGACTGACAGTGTAACCCCAGAAGAGATGTTAATGCGAGAATCTTTACAAAGAGACTTGCATCATCTTCTATCAGATTTAACTAGCCGGGAACGCGACGTAATTTTGATGCGGTTTGGTTTGGCAGATGGTCATCCTTACTCTTTAGCGGAAATTGGACGCGCTCTTGACTTATCGCGGGAACGAGTTCGACAAATAGAATCCAAGGCATTGCAAAAGCTGCGCCAACCAAAGCGCCGCAACCTCATCCGCGACTATTTGGAATCTCTAACTTAACGTGAGTTCGACGAACCTCTTTCTGCCTTCAATTAAAGTTTAAGTCTGTCCCTTTCCGAGTCGGAGAGGGACGGTTTTGCTTAGTAAAGGAGCAACTAAGCAATTCAAAATGAAGTGATGCAATTGTGGCAAGCATCGTGACCATAAACTGTATGTAAATTAAATGCACACCTGATTTTTGATTAAGATTTTATTAATTTTTGTTAGGCATTTGGTAATAATTCTCAATAGGCAATGATTGTTGCAAATCTCTTAGAATATTTGTTATATTCTCAACTAACAGGCTTTGTTGAGAAATATTAGTATGACTGTCTACACAACTACTTCACTTAAGGCAGAACTGAATGAACGAGGCTGGCGTTTAACTCCCCAGCGCGAGACAATTCTACACATTTTTCAAGAACTTCCGCAAGGTGAACATCTGAGCGCGGAGGATCTTTATCATCGGCTAGAAACTGATGGCAAAGGGATTAGTCTATCAACTATTTATCGGAGTTTGAAGTTGATGGCAAGGATGGGAATTTTACGGGAACTAGAACTGGGCGAGGGACATAAGCATTATGAACTCAACCAGCCCTATCCTCATCATCACCATCACTTAATTTGTGTCAGGTGTAACTCAACTATTGAGTTTAAAAACGACTCAATTTTAAAAATTGGGTCGAAAACGGCTCAAAAAGAGGGCTTTCACCTGCTTGACTGTCAAATGACTATCCATGCAGTGTGTCCCAAGTGCCAGAGGGCACTGATGCCGCTTTAGCACTTGGGTGGATAATAAGACGAAACTACTCAAATCAACCAAATAAGTGGAATTTTGAGCAGTTCGTAATTTGCTGTTACTGGAGGCAAGCAAGCAGTTGGGTACTGATACTAACAACACCAAAGCGGATGTTAAAAGCGTCCGCTCTTAACATCCTTGAGACTGATGCCGTAGAATTCCTGAGCTTGTTTAATGGCTTTTTTGGTGTCATCTGCCATCATGCCGTTCAGTTTGCCTTTATAAAAACCCCGTTCCCGTAGTCGGGTTTGGATTTCTAAGGTATTAAACTCGCTTTTGCTTACAGTATTAACTGAGCTATATAACTTAGCTCTAGTAGTTGGGCCAGCAACGCCGCTTGCTGCTAAGAAATTAGCCGCTTGAAATCTCCGTACAGCATCGGCAGTATAGGGGCCATAGTAGCCATTTGGCTCTCCTTCCAAATATCCTGCTTGGATCAATTGTTCTTGAACAATTCTAACTGGCTCACCGCGATCGCCAATGCGGAGTTTATCCCGATTGACTACTTTTTTGGGAGCCTCTTGTCCATCACCGACGCCAACTCCCGGCAATTTACGTAATGTTGCTGGGCCAACAATTCCATCAACATCTAATTTGTAAGAATCTTGGAACCGCTTGACAGCTTCTTCGGTAATCGGGCCAAATATTCCTGTGGCATTCCCGTAATAAAAGCCTGCGACTCTTAAGCGTTCTTGCAAAACTCTGACATCTTCGCCTTCGTTCCCCTTAACAAGGTAGTTGGGATTACGGCGCTGGGTGGTTGCTGAACTAGCTGAACTAGTGGTGCTGGGCTTTTTGGCTTGTGTACCTACAGCAGTAGGCCTTTTGGCTTGTGTACCTACAGCAGTGGGCCTTTTAGCTTGCCAGCTTTCTAATTTTTGTAGGGTGGTTGCTCCAACAATACCGTCCACTGGTAAGCCAGTGGCTCTTTGGAAGCGTCGCACAGCGTCTTCTGTGGTTCCGTCATATATTTGGGTGACGGAAGCTTGGTAAAAACCTGCTGTTTTCAACTTTTGTTGTAGATTCCTGACAGAAGGGCCTTGATCGCCTATTTCCAGTGCCATGACGCTGCTGAGTGCGCCAACAATGGACAAAGACAGAGCAAGGGGCAACATATACTTCCAAGCCCTACCAGAAAGCCGTTTCCAGTCTGGTGCAGCTGCTTTGTTAAACAAAGAACTGAGGGAGACCAATTCACTGGGTGTGCTGTCTTCGTAGGCGAAAGCTAGGTGCAAATACGCAAGATTCTCCATGTTTATTTCCTACACCATTGATTTTTCTTCGATAACTGCTTCAGCTTGATGTACTAGGTTCCTCAAAGCTTCTAATGTTCCTATATTTACATCCTCCCACAAATTGCGCTTGTGTGCTTCTAATAATCTTTCAGCAATATCACGCAGAGCATAAGGGTTCTTTTCCTGAATAAATTCCGAAACAACTGGATCGAGCAAATAAGCGTCTACTATGCCTTGATACATATAGTCTTCGACACATTTAGCTGTTGCATCGTAGGCGAATAAAAAATCTACCGTCGCTGCCATTTCAAAGGCACCTTTGTAACCGTGGCGCATGACTCCGGCAATCCACTTGGGATTAACTACACGAGAACGATACACTCTTGCAATTTCTTCTTTCAGTTGGCGGACTCGTGGTTGGGCGGGTATGGAATTATCACCAAAATAAGTTTGGGGGTTTTTTCCTTGTAGAGAACGCACCGCAGCTGTTAAGCCACCCTGAAATTGGTAATAATCATCAGAATCGAGCAGGTCATGTTCACGGTTGTCTTGATTGTGCAACACAACTTGCATTTGCGCCAAGCGTTGCTTGAAGGCTTCGGGAGAGGGGAGTGG
>NZ_WBKM01000154.1 GCF_015714725.1 Nostoc sp. WHI | reverse complement strand
GGCTGTCAGAAATCTTCAACGGAGGAACTGTACTCAAAAGGGCTTATGAGTTTTTGCAAACCCCAAAGTGGAATTTTTAAGACTAATCGAACCGCACTGTCAAATGACGGCGGAAACTGTTGCAGAATACGATGTAGTGCTGTGTGTTGGAGACACCACTTTTCTTGATTATGGCAGGATTGTAGAAAAACTTGTAACTAAGCACACGCGAGTAATTCATGTTTTCGACAGAGAAGGTGATATCACAGAAGTTTTCGATAAAATTCGTCAACTTCAACACACGGGTGTCGTAGTTCGTGCCGCTCATAACCGGAGCTTAGATTCTGATAGTGAAGTGTTAACAGCTGGTTGGGCTGTGGAAGCGATCGCTCGTCTTGGCGGATATCTTGAACATCGACATAGAACTCCTATTGGTATCCAGGTACTGTGGCGAGGTTGGTTAAAATTACACGACCTCTGTGAGGGTTTGCAGCTTGCAACAGAGACTTAACGGGAAAAGTCAGGTATTAAGCCGGACATGATATAATTCATAATTGAAGAAATTTCTTTAAAACCGCGTTTGATACTCTACTACTGCACGACTGTCATCGGTTAAATTAGTGGAAGCCCGCACACGATATTCATCGTTTATCCGGTAATTAACACCCCATTGAAAAGGGTCATTAGTTGTTAAAATTTTGATACTAGAAACGGATATTTTAGAAGAAATATCAACCCCAGCCTCTGCTGCTAATTCCAAAGTTGAATTGCTTCTTCCCGCTTCGGGATTTTCAGAAATAACGGTAGGAAATATTCGCAGTTCACTTAAGCCAAAGGTACTACCAATCTGGTTAAAAGCTGACTGAAAATTGTTGAATACAGCTGAACCTGCGATGTTAATCAGACCCAAAGTACTGTCGCCACGTCCTTGGGTGTCTACAAACCCACCTCCTAAAAGAGCAACAATTTCGGTTTGACTGCGTGACGGACTGCTTGTTAGTTCTATATTTTCATTTAGTTTGCTGGCGAGACCGTTGATAGTGGCTTCGACTCGAATACTCTCTAAGGCTGATAAACCTGTGGAATTAATCCGGCTGAAGTCATTACTTTGAGTTACGTCTACTACCTTGGCAAATAGCTGAATATCTAAGTCGGGGTCGCGGGGTTGAGAGGGACTAAAAGTTGCGGTGTGTTTATAGCCGCGAGCAAGATAAAATTGAGTAGTAAATAAATTAACTCCACCTTGTTCTAACAAAATGGTGCCATCGGGTATTGGCTGATTGATTGAGCCGTTAACTATCAGATTACCTGTTGCGCGGAAGCTGAGAATAGGGGGACGGGTAATTTGGACGTTTTTGCCTAGTTCCAAATCTAGATTATTAAATCTGGCGATGCCTGACGGCAAGGCTGCCGCCAACGCATTTCCTATCCCATTGCCGATTTCAGGTTTGCTCTGCTTATTGGCTTTTGTGGGTGATACACCAAGACTACTATTTGCAGATGTACTGGCATCGGTAGATTCTGCCAGTAATACCTGACCATCAAATAAATTTACTTTGCCGCCAATTACTGGGTTAAGGGCAGAACCAGTAATTTGCAAATTACCGCTAGCGCCTCCCTGGTAAAGTCCCTTAAGATTCAAAGCCAGCTGATCGAGATTAATAGTCAGGGGCTTGTCTATAGTTGCGTTCTGATTGTTGAAGATGGGAATTTCTCCAGCAGCTTCTACCTTTCCACGGCTAAATCTACCCTGAAGATTTTCTACTAAAATACGGTCAAAATTAAACAGCACTTTACCTGCGACACCTCTGAGCTTACCTGGCAAAGCCTGAGCTGAAAAAGTAGCATTATTGATAGTGGCAATTCCTTCCACTTCGGGTTTTTGGAGTGTTCCGCGCACCTTGAGGTTTACTTGTCCTTCACCTTTCTCAAAAATTACCTGGTTAGTTAATGCGTTTAACAGTGCCAATCCCTCATTTTCCAACTTCATATCCAGACTGATTTGCTCGCTGTCTGATGTCACGGAAGCAAAAGGTAATTTGTAAGGTATGCTACCAGTAATATCAACAGGTGGCCCGGCAACTGCTACAGTACTACCAAAGTTTAAACGTCCGTTGGCATAGCTGAAACTTGCCGTTGCTGACTCTATTGCCTTCTGATTCAATGATCCTTCTATGATTTCCAATTCGCCTCTAGCTTGGGGATTAGCAATGCTCCCTGCTAAAGCTGCTGTAGCGTTAAGATTACCTGTAATTCCAACTGGCAATTTGACAAAATTATTCAGTACTTGTACCGGAAAATTATTCACTCGTAGCTGACCAGATTGTTCTTCACCGCCAACGTTACCTGTGAAGGCAATCAGCCTGTTCTGAGACTCGATTCGTAAAGGTCGCAAACTCAAAACACCGTTTTCAAAGTTGCCTTCAGCAATCAATTTCTCGGCAGTATAAAAACGACTTCGTTCTTCCTTTTTACCCCAAGCAAAGTTTTGTCCATTCAAATTAAATTCCACTGACAATCCATTGGCTGTAGCTGTGTCTACAGAAACTTCTCCGTTGAAAGTCCCTTTTAAGTCTGCCAAATCCGGTATTGGGGTGGAATCAAGTCGCTGTTGTTCTTGTTCTGCTACCAGGGTTTCAATTTCAGAAAACCTCTGGATTTGGGTTAATAAGGGCTGATTTAGCGACCCTTGAGGGTTGGTAGTCAAATCTGCTGCTGTTCCGTAGGTTGGAGCTGCCAAACCGGGTTGCAAATCTTGTAAATCAAATATCTGTGCTACAGCTAGAACATCTTGGATCTCACCCTGATTGATGTTCAGTTTACCTTGTAGTTGAGGGCCTTTAGGGGTTTGATTAAAAGTACCGACAAGGGCGTAGCTACTTTTGCCTTTGACAAATTCACTACTGGCGAGTGTGCCTTTACCATTACCGTAGCGGAATTGAGCAGCTATTCGATCGCCTTTAACTCGGCCAATTTGCGGTTCGGCGATCGCTAAATTACCTGTTGCTGCCAATGTCTGCTGATTAAAGAGCAAATCCCCAGTTAACAACCCAGCTATCTTACCAGTACCCAAACGGGTAATTGGTGGCGGAGTCAAATTCAATATTTGCAAAGGGAAATTTGCAACTTTGAGCGCCCAATCATTTCCTTGAACATTACCCGTGGCTAATGCTTGCTGCCATTTTACTAAGAAAGATTTAGGGCGATTATCGGCATCTAAATTGAAGTCCAAGCGATCGCTTTTTCCCGCCAAGTTCAAATTTAAACCGCGTCCCTGTGCTGAATCGATGTTCCCAGCTAACAACGGCTCAAAAGCAATATCTTGGACAACCAAGTCTCGTAAGTTGATTTGCCCTGTCACATTTGGTAAGGGCAGTTTACCAGTGATTTGACCATTAAAATCTAGTCTACCTGCCACAGCAACCTGATTAGGAAGATTGATGGGTAACTGTTTGAGGTTGTAATTCTGGGCTTGGACGTTGAGATTTAGGGCAGTAATTTCCGGTATACCTGCTCTTTTTGCATTGGCTAATATGTTACCAGTAATATTTAAACCTGGGGCAGTTGCTCGCTCAATGGTAAGCCTTTCACCATTCCAAGCGATCGCAGCAGTCAGGGGTTGCTCAAGACCAGGGATACCTTGGGATAATTGCACCTGTCCAGCAGCACGCACATCAGCTAATTTTGATGAGCCAAAAGTGCCAGCTAATTGTAACTGACCGCCAAATTGACCGCGCAATTGCTGATTTAACCGATTTAATTCCACACCGGAAGCATCAACTACAGCTTGATAGCGACCATTAGCCACTTGGATATTAGAGGCTGCGATCGTCCCACCCACAACATCCAGTCGTCCCTGACCACTGGCTTGGATAGTTTGCGGTTGGAAGGATTCAACAGAACCCGCCACGTTTGCTTGACCAGTTAAAGCTCCCCGGAACTGTGGTGGTACTGCTACCAACTGCTGCAACGGGACATTATTTGCTTGAACTTGCGCCTGGTATACACCATTAGCCACTTGAATATTAGAGGCTGCGATCGTCCCAGATCCAACATTAATTAATGCCTGGCCACTGGCTTGGATAGTTTGGGGTTTAAAAGAATCAACAAATCCCGCTATGTTAAACTGACCGTTTAACGCTCCTTGGAATTGCTTTGGTACTTCTGCCAACTGCTGCACAGGCACATTATTAGCCCGAACTTGCGCCTGATATACACCATTAGCCACTTGAATATTAGAGGCTTTAATAGTTCCACCCGCAACATTTAGCCGTGCCTGACCAGTGGCTTGAATAGTTTGCGGTTTAAAAGAATCAACAGAACCCGCTACATTGAACTGACCGTTTAATGCTCCTTGGAATTGCTTTGGTAAAGTTGCCAACTGCTGCACAGGCACATTATTAGCCTGAACTTGCGCCTGATATACACCATTAGCCACTTGGATATTTTTAGCTGTAACTGTACCCCCGCCAATAGCAAGGCGACCCTCACCACTGCCACGTAGGGTTTTTAGGCTGAAATTATCTCTGTTGCCTGCTATTTGGAAGGTACCTGCCAATGGATTATTTAAAGCTGGGGGAGACTCTTGTAATATTTGTCCCAGTCGCACATTATTAGCTACAAGTTGAGCAGAAAAGCTTTGGTCTTGCAGTTGGATATTAGAAACTGCAACTGTGCCGCCACCAATTTGAACTCCTGCACCATCAGTGCGAATCGTGGCAATTTTAAATGGTGCTGTGCTGCCTGAGAGGATGAGACGACCATTGAACTGTGCCCCAGCCAAAGAGACATTTTCTAGTTGACTTTTGTCTACAAAGGGTTCTAATTTTACCTCAGAGGCAACAGCCACAGCTTGCCAACGCTGATTGGCATAACTGCCAGTTGCCCGGACTGTACCACCACTGACATTAAGAGCCACATTACGGAAAGAGAGGGTACGATCGCTAGCGATCGCAACTTCACCAGTTCCGGGGTAAGTTCCGTTAGGAGCTTGAAACTGTACCACGGTTTGGACATTGGTAGAAGCGCCCGTTAGTTGGGCTGTACCTGCGACATTACCGATTTGGAAATTGGGTGTTGTTTCGTAAACTTTGGCGATCGCATCCCCTGGAACATTCTTGGCGGCGAAATTTAAATTTAGTTGGGGGATTTTACCGAGTTCAATTGTGCCAGCGCCCGTGATTTCACCACCAGCTTTGGCTTTACCTTGAATATCTTTCAGGGTAAGTAAAGAAGAAGAGGAAGAATTAGTAGTAAGTTCAAATTTACCACTGATGCTATTAAAATCAACTTTATCGATTCGGGCAGTTTGGATCGTGGTGACAGTGCCTGAGAGAATTGGCTCTTTTGTTGATCCGGTAATCTGCAAGTCTGCTTGTACTTGTCCAGCGATCGGCACAGGTAGTTTTACATCGAGAGTCTGTTGGGCATTAGCCAAACTCACCGAATTTACACGCCCTGTCAACTTAAAGCCTGCTTGAGCGTCAATGATTCCCGTAGCCACGAGGGGAATTTTGCCGTAGTTGGTAGTAATATTATTTGACTGCAACTCCGTTCCCTGGAAGTTAAGGTTTCCTTGGGTATTGCTCAACACTTGCGGGACTTTAGGAATTTGAACTGTTACGCCTTGGATAGTAGCGCTGCCAAACAATAAAGTCTGCTGTTTTGGTATCAACCGAATTAACAAATCACCATTGGCTCGACCCGCCTGTAAGTTCACTGGTAACTTGATCAACCGAGAAATATCCTCAGCCAGCAAGTCTTGCGATCGCACCTGAAAGTTACCCGCTAGCACCTTAGAAAGTGTCTCTCCCTGAATAGAAATACTGCCACCACTGTCTGCTTGACCCCCAATATCAAACCTGATCAACTGTTCGTTTGCTAAAAGTTGGGCAGTTCCGTTCAGTTGAGAAAATACCACAGGCAACTGCTGAGTTGTGACTGCTGAGTTAGAAGTTGGGTATTCTCCTTTGCCCCTCTGCCCCCCTACTC